>DAOURC010000193.1 GCA_030625285.1 Eubacteriales bacterium | reverse complement strand
CTTCAACCGTATTTGGAATAATAATGAAGGTCAATATACACTTGATTACAGTGTGTTTCAAGAAGATATACTGTGGAAGAAAATTGTTTATTACATTCAGGAATACACTGGACTATCTACATTTTAAAAATATTGGACTATATGAAGAATCAGTCAATAATAATGATATAATGGAAATTAATGATGAAGTTATTTTAGGAGTATATATGAAAATTAAAGGAATAGTTGAAGAAATAATATATATGAATGAAGAAAACCACTATACGGTTGCAGTTGTCGACTCAGATGATGATTATATAACTATTGTAGGGTATGGATATGGATTGAAATTAGGGGATCAAGTTGAACTCGAGGGGGAATTCGTTTTTCATGATATATATGGAGAACAATTTAAATTCTCTTCATTTATGATGATGATGCCGAATACTAAAGAAAGCATATTGAAATTTCTCTCTTCAGGATCTATAAAAGGAATAGGACCTTCCACGGCAGAAAAAATAATGGATGGATTTGGTGAAGAAGCTTTAGATATAATAAACTATAATCCTCATGAACTTTTAAAGATAAATGGAATCGGAAAAAGCAAACTAAAGCAGATTATTGAATCATATGCAGATGTGGTAGGAAATAGAGATACAATTATGTTTTTGCAATCTATTGATGTAGGTTCAAGTTTTATAAATAAGATAATTAATCAATATGGGAAGAAAAGCCGGGACGTCATTACAAATAATCCTTATCAATTATATGATGATATTGATGGGATAGGTTTTTTAAAAGCAGATACTATTGCTTTTAAAATGGGGATTGAAAAGGATTCGATATTCAGGATAAGAAGTTTTATTAAACATTATCTTTATGAATCTTCTTACAATGGCAATGCATATCTCTTTTTAGATGATTTAGTTGATTATATTACAAATTTATTGGAGTTGGATAGGAATATAGTTGAAAATGAAATTCAAGAACTGATCATTAAAGGTGATTTAATTCAAGAAACGGATGAAAAAATAAAAATCTATTTAAACAGTATTTACAATTCAGAAGTTCAAGTGGCATCTAAAATGATGGCCATAAATTCTTTTGAAGCATATAAAAATATAAAAGTAGATTCAATAGATAAATTAATTGAAAATTTTCAATCAAATGAAAATATAGTGCTGAATGATAAGCAAATCAAAGCTATACAGAGTGCGCTGAAGAATAAAATCACTGTTATAACAGGCGGACCTGGTACGGGAAAAACCACGATAATCAAAGCTATTGTAGATATTAGTAAAAACTATGATTTGAAGGTGAATTTGACTGCACCGACAGGTAGGGCTGCGAAACGTATGGAGGAGTCAACCGGTAGAGAGGCAAAGACAATTCATAGGCTTTTGGAATATCAGTATGTAGAAGACCTGAATATTCTTTCTTTTAATAAGAATGAAGAAGACCCGCTAAAAGCAGACGTAATCATAGTAGATGAATCATCGATGGTGGATGTTACTTTGATCAACCATCTATTAAAGGCGATACCGCTTGATTCAAAATTAGTTGTAATAGGAGATGTGGATCAGTTACCATCTATCGGGCCTGGGGATGTTTTAAATGATGTTATTGAATCAGGTTTTTTTGAGACAATTAGATTAACTGAGATATATAGGCAAGGAGAAAATTCCTTGATTGTAGTAAATGCACATAGGATAAATAATGGAAAAATGCCGGTGATGAATGAAAAAAATGGTGATTTTTTTGTTATTCAGTATAATCAGCAAAAAGAAATTTTGGAGAATTTAATCAATTTGGTTTCCAAAAGATTGCCTAAATTCTATAAATTTGATCCGGTAAAGGATATTCAGATAATCGCCCCAATTAAAAAGGGAATGTTGGGAACCAAGAATATAAATGAAGTTATACAAAACACATTAAATCCTCAAAATGGCAGCAAATCTGAAATTGAATTTCAGAACAAAAGATTTAGAGTAGGGGATAAAGTGATGCAGTTCAAGAATAACTACAATATTCAATGGTTGGATAGAGAAACTTATTTAAGAGGTTCTGGAGTATTTAACGGAGAAATCGGATATATAGAAAAAATAGATAAATTAAGTAAATCCATGGTAGTGATTTTTGATGAGTATAAGGAAGTTACATTTGAGTATAAAGATTTAAATGATATTGAATTATCATATGCCATAACGATTCATAAATCTCAAGGTTCGGAATTTAATGCTGTGATCATACCGATAAGCTTTATTCCGCTGAAGATGGCTTCTAAAAATTTACTTTATACTGCTGTTTCTAGAGGAAAAAATTTAGTGGTAATAATAGGAGATAATAAATATTTAAAGCAAATGATTGATAGTGGAAATAAAAACAAGAGAAATTCAGGGTTAGTCGATCAATTAAAAAAATTCGAACTTTTATCTGAAAGCTAAGAGTTTTAATGCTCCATTTGAATTAAGTCTCATTATACAAGGTGATTTTAATGAACAACAAAAATAAGCATGCAATTTTAATATATATATTCATGGTCATTATGGTTATAATCACAGTATTATATGATGCTTGGTTTTTATTCAGCTATAAGAAAGTAATAATATTTATAGCATATTTGTTTTTAAATATGTTCACCTTTATGTATTCTCTTAGAGTTGAAGAG
>DAOURC010000140.1 GCA_030625285.1 Eubacteriales bacterium | reverse complement strand
AATCAAGGATTTGAGAAAACTCAAGTCCTTTTTTTGTGTTATAATATACTGTAGTTTCAAAACAAGAGGAGATGGAAAAGATGGGTTTATTAGATAAAATATATAATTCTTTTAGTGAACGCGAAATCAAAAAAATGATGAATACAGCTGAAAAAATAATTCAGCTTGAAGAAAAACATATTTCAATGACAGATGATGAACTAAAAAGCATGACAAATATTTTTAAGGAAAGACTTGAAGATGGAGAGACATTAGATGATATATTGATAGATGCCTTTGCTGTTGTACGTGAGGCTTCAAGAAGAACGATAGGACTTGTTCACTACCCAGTTCAGCTGGTTGGTGGAATTGTTCTACATCAAGGACGAATTGCCGAAATGAAAACTGGAGAAGGAAAGACTTTGGTTGCAACCTTGGCAGTATACTTGAATGCTTTAGAGGGTAGAGGAGTCCATGTAGTTACTGTAAATGATTATCTAGCTTCTAGAGATAAGGAGTGGATGGGTAAAATTTATGAATTCCTTGGACTTAGCGTTGGAGTTATCACAAATGATATTAGAGGTGAAAAGCGGATAAAGGCCTACAATGCTGATATTACGTATGGTACTAATAATGAGTTCGGGTTTGATTATTTAAAAGATAATATGGCGATATTTAAAAAAGACAGAGTACAAAGAGAATTGAATTACGCAATTATCGATGAGGTAGACAGCATATTGGTTGACGAGGCTAGAACTCCACTTATTATTTCGGGACCAGGAAGAAAATCTACGAATACATATAAAATTGCAGATATGTTGGTTCAAACTTTAAGAAATGAAATAGATGTAACGATAGATGAAAAAGCAAAATCGGTAATATTGACTGAAGAATCTGGAATTTTAAAAGCAGAGAAATATTTTGGAATTGAAAACTTGACGGATCCGTCTAATCTAGAAATTTTTCATCACATCAATCAGGCGTTAAGAGCAAGATTCATTATGAAAAGAGATGTCGATTATGTTGTAAAAGATGGAGAAGTTTTAATTGTGGATGAGTTTACCGGTCGGTTGATGAACGGGAGAAGATATTCGAGTGGTTTGCACCAGGCAATAGAGGCAAAAGAAGGTATTGAGATTAGAAAAGAATCACAAACCATGGCGACAATCACTTTGCAAAATTATTTTAGAATGTATAGTAAACTAGCGGGCATGACAGGTACAGCAAAAACTGAAGAAGATGAATTCAAACATATTTATAATATGGATGTTCTTGTGATCCCAACGAATAAACCTGTTATTCGTAAAGATAGCAGCGATGTTGTATATAAATCTCTTCAGGGTAAATTTGAACACGTTGTTGAAGAAATCGAGGAAAAACATTCGAAAGGACAACCGATGCTTGTAGGTACTATTTCGATTGAGACTTCTGAATATATAAGCAAACTTCTGAAGAAAAAGGGTATTAAACATCAAGTGCTTAATGCAAAGCATCACGACAGCGAGGCTGAAATTGTTTCTCAAGCTGGACGGTTTGGTGCTGTAACAATCGCCACAAATATGGCTGGTAGAGGTACGGATATTGTTTTAGGTGGTAATGCGGAGCATTTAGCTAAGAAAGAGTTAATAAGAAAAGGTTATGAATCGCATGTCGTCGGCGCTGTCGACAATCATGCTGAAACCAGTGATGAAGAAATTATTGCGGCGAGAGAAGACTATGAGAATTTTTTAGATGAATTCAAGAAAATCACTGATAAAGAAGCTCAAAAGGTTAAAGATGTCGGTGGACTTCATATAATCGGAACAGAAAGACATGAATCAAGGCGGATAGATAATCAGCTAAGAGGACGTTCTGGACGTCAGGGAGACTCGGGATCAACACGCTTTTATCTGTCGTTGGAAGATGATTTGTTAAGACTGTTCATGGGTGAAAACGCAAAGAATATTTTAGATAAATTTGGACTTGATGAAGACATGCCGATCGAAGCTAAAATTTTGAGCAAATCCATCGAGGGTGCTCAGAAAAAAGTTGAAGGTAGAAACTTCAGTATTCGTAAACACGTTTTGCAATATGATGATGTAATCAACAAGCAAAGATCGATTATTTATAATGAGCGAAATAAAGTGCTAGAGGGTGAAAACCTTAAAGAGCATATTGTGAATATGATCAACGATGTAGTCGATGAAGCGATAGTGCTATATACTTCCAATTCTAAATTTCCTGAAGAATGGGATTTAAAAGCATTAAACGAGAATCTGCATCAATATTTCTTACCGAAAGATTCTTTGGTCTTCGATAATATTGAAGATATTGATACAGAAATTTTAAAAGAAAAGATTATTTATTTTGCTGAAAATGCTTATACTGCGAAAGAAAAAGAAATAGGACTTGAAAGAGTTAGGGAACTTGAAAGAATTATCGTGCTTAGAATTGTCGATAATCAATGGATTGATCATATCGATGCTATGGATCAATTGAAACAAGGTATTGGTTTAAGAGCTGTAGGTAATGAAAATCCTGTAATGGCATATCAGATTGAGGGATTCCAGATGTTCAATGAAATGATTGAGAACATCAAAAAGGAAACAGTGAGAGTTGTGTATAATGTACAGGTGAATACCAGTATAGAAAAACAAAAATCAGTTCAAATGGATGAGAGAAAAGTTGAAACTGTATCTAAAAAATCAAAGATAGGACGAAATGATCCTTGTCCTTGCGGAAGTGGATTGAAATATAAAAAATGCTGTGGAAGAGATTTATAGGTGAGAATATGTTAGATCAAAGATATAACAACGATATCGTTAAATTTGAAGAAAAATTAAAAGAACTGAGGGTTTCTCTTTGACTTGGATGACAAGAAGCAAAAAGTTGAAGAAATAGATAGATTGCTATCAGAGCCGAATGCCTGGGACGATGTAGAAAAAAGTCAAAATTTGATGATCCGGAGCAAGGGTTTGAAAGATACAATCGCTCAATTTGAATCTATTGAAAACCAGATTGAAGATATAAAGGTAATGTATGAACTTTTAGCTGTAGAAGAAGATGAAGCGATGATTGAAGAAGCTTTAGAATCGTTTACAAGAGCTGAAAAGGAATTAGAGAGGTTTAGTTTGCAAACTTTGTTAAGTGGGCAATATGACCTGAATAACGCTATTTTATCCATTCATGCAGGTACGGGTGGACTAGATGCACAGGATTGGGCGGAAATGATATTTAGGATGTATTCCAGATGGGCGGATTCAAAAGGATATAAAGTCACAATACTTGATATTTTGAGAGATACCGAAGCTGGAATCAAGAGTGTGACAATGATTATTGAAGGTAGCTATGCATACGGATATTTGAAGTCTGAAAAAGGTGTTCATAGGCTTGTAAGAATTTCACCATTCGATTCTTCTGGGAAAAGACATACATCATTTGCATCTGTAGATATAATGCCTGAAATCGAGGGTGAAGTTGAAGTCGATATTAATCCGGTGGATTTGAAAATCGATACTTATAGAGCATCGGGAGCGGGAGGACAACACGTCAATAAAACAGATTCTGCCGTTAGGATTACGCATATACCGACAGGAGTTGTAGTTCAATGTCAAAATGA
>DAOURC010000028.1 GCA_030625285.1 Eubacteriales bacterium | reverse complement strand
AGCGACAGTACTTGCGGTTGCAAGTGATGATATGGAAGTCAAGGTTGGCGATAGAGTAGTTTTTTCAAAATTTGCAGGCACTGAAATAAAATTAGACGGTGAAGAATATACTATTATTGATGAAGAATCTTTATTGGCAGTTATTAAATAGGGGGTAGAACAATGGCTAAAGACATCAAATTTGGCGAAGATTCAAGACGTAAACTTGAAGCTGGTGTTAATGCACTTGCTGATACTGTTAAGGTTACATTAGGACCAAAGGGTAGAAATGTTATTTTGCAAAAGAAATTCGGTTCTCCGTTAATTACAAATGATGGAGTGACTATTGCAAGGGAAATTGAATTAGAGGATGCTTTTGAAAATATGGGAGCTCAACTTGTTAAAGAAGTAGCTACAAAAACCAACGATGTTGCAGGAGACGGAACCACTACAGCGACTGTACTTGCACAAGCAATTATCAGAGAAGGAATTAAAAATGTGGCAGCCGGAGCTAACCCGATGCAAATTAAAGTAGGGATTGAAAAAGCTGTAGTCGCTGCTGTAGAATCTATAAAAGATAAATCGACTGTAATTGACAATAAGGAAGAAATTGCAGATGTTGCATCTGTTTCAGCGTCTGACCATGCAATTGGTAAATTGATTTCTGAAGCAATGGAAAAAGTAGGACAAGATGGTGTTATTACTGTAGAGGAATCCAAAGCTATGATCACTGATCTTGAAGTAGTAGAAGGAATGCAATTCGACAGAGGATATATTTCTCCGTATATGGTGACTGATACTGAAAAAATGGAAGTTTCTTATGAAAGTCCATATATTTTAATTACTGATAAGAAAATTACTAGTTTCCAAGAACTTTTACCGATTTTAGAGAAGATTCTAGAAAAGGGAAGAAAGCTGTTGATTATTGCTGAAGATATTGAGGGCGATGCTTTAGCGACAATTGTAATCAATAAATTAAGAGGTGCATTTGAAGCTGTAGCAGTTAAAGCTCCAGGATTTGGAGATAGAAGAAAAGCGATGCTTGAAGATATCGCAATAGTAACTGGTGGAACTGTTATTACAGATGAGCTTGGATATGATTTAAAAGAAACTACACTTGAGATGTTAGGTCAGGCAAAATCGATTAAAGTAGATAAAGAAAACACTACTATTATCGATGGAGCTGGAGATCCAAGTGTGATAAATGATAGAATTTCAATGATAAGACGACAAATCGAAGAAAGCACATCTGAATTCGATAGTGAAAAACTTCAAGAAAGACTTGCTAAATTAGCGGGTGGAGTGGCTGTGATTCAAGTAGGTGCAGCGACAGAAGTTGAAATGAAAGATAAAAAACTTAGAATTGAAGATGCTCTAAATGCAACAAGAGCTGCTGTTGAAGAAGGTATCGTACCCGGCGGTGGAACTGCGTTGATTTCAGCAATTCACGATGTCGACAAAGTTATTGAAACCTTAACTGGAGATGAAAAAACAGGTGCGATAATCATCAAACGTGCTTTAGAAGAACCTGTAAGACAAATTGCTGAAAATGCAGGTCTTGAAGGATCTGTTGTAGTAAATACTATTAAAAAAGCTGAATATGGCATAGGACTTAATGCCATGACCGGTGAATATGTAGATATGATAAAAGCGGGTATTGTAGATCCTACTAAGGTGACAAGAAGTGCGCTTCAAAATGCGGCTTCGATTTCAGCGATGTTCTTAACTACTGAAGCGGCTGTAGTTGATATCAAAGAAGATGAACCTATGGTGCCTCCAATGGGTGGCGGAATGCCAGGTATGATGTAAGTAAATAAAATTATTAACAACAGCCTATATCTCAATGATGTAGGCTATTGTTTTTTTTTGAAAAATGGAATAAGGAAACTCTGTTTAAATCCTAGCGATTAAGAGAAATTTATTTAAGTAATGGCCCTACATATTTGTCGACAACAATCTTATATTTGTCTTGCATCATTAAGCAAGTATCATTTAAATATCCTTTTTCTCTAGTGTATTCAGACAATCCCCTATAATAAAATGCTTTGAATTCGTCTTCAATAATAAAAGGAATGATATTATTTTTAAGACATTCTTTGAACATGATAATCCTGCCGATTCTACCGTTGCCATCTTGAAAAGGATGTATCGACTCGAATCTGTAATGAAATTCTAGTATTGTAGCTAAAGTTATTTCAGATATACTCTGATACCAGTTAAGCAGTTTTTTTATTTCTTTGCTGACTTCTGTAGGTGGAGTGGTTTTTTTGCCTCCCACTTCATTAGGCAGAGATTTGTAATTACCAATGTTAAACCAATCTTTTCTTGAATCTTCTGTTCCATTTTTAAGTATTCCATGGAATTTTTTTATCATTGCTTCTGTTAACATATCATCTGCATGATTAAGCATGACATTAAACAAGTAAAAATGATTTGCCGTCTCGACTATATCATCTACATTAGTAATCGCTTTATCTTGAAAAAGCGTATTGGTTTCAAATATATACCGAGTCTCTTTTTCAGTTAATTTGCTACCTTCAATTTTATTTGTATTGTAAGTAAATTTAATTTGAGTATAGTGATAAATATTTCCCTTAAGGTTGGATTTTTTTTGATCTATTAAAATCGATAGCAAGCTATTATTCTTAAAACTTAAGAGTTTATAAAGTTCATCCATGCTTAAACCTAAATAATCGGATATTTTTTTTAAATTGGTTGCTTTAATCGAGTCGGGATTATCAAAACCATCGTGCAATGTCGCATAGGGTATATTGCATGACTTGCTGATTTCTGAAATTTTTATTCCCTTTTTTTCTATAAAATCACGTATGTTCATCAACTCACCTCTTATAACAATTATATCGCAAATGCGATATAATATCAAATAATACCGGAAATGCGATAAGGAAATGGATGGTTTGCTTTTTATTTGAGAATCTAAAAGAACGCAATCATTTTAAAATTGTAATATTCAAGTGAAGGGATAGATTTGTATTCTTGTTTTTCTTGCAGTACAGCATAAATAGTAGTAACTGACATTAATGATATAAAATGAGTATGTTAATCATTAGTATCAAATAAAAAATGAGCTATCATTTTGCATGATAACTCATCTGATGAGTAGAATTTAATATCTATCATTTTCTAATTATTGATATTGTAGTTGATATAAATTGTAGTATATTCCTTTGTGTTTAAGAAGTTCGTTGTGATTGCCGGTTTCTCTGATTTTACCCTTATGAAGAACGATTATTTTATCGGCATTTTGAATTGTGCTCAAACGGTGAGCTACAATAAAAGTAGTTCTGTCTTTAATGATCTTGTTGATAGCATCTTGAATGAGTGCCTCGGTTTCTGTATCTATACTTGAGGTTGCTTCATCAAGAATCAGAACATCGGGTTTAAATGCCAAAGCCCTTGCAAAAGAGAGCAACTGCCTTTGACCCTGCGATAAAGTAGAACCTCTTTCTGTAACTTCTGAATCATATTGCTCATCGAGTTTTTCGATAAATTTAGATGCATTTACAAATTCAGCGACAGTTTTGATTTCTTCTAAAGAAATGGGATTATGCAAGCTGATATTCTTTTTGATATTTCCAGAGAATAAAAATACATCTTGCAGAACTATACTGACTTTACTCCTAAGCTCGTACTTATCATATTCTTTGATATTGATACCATCTACTAGAATTTCACCCTTTTGAATATCGTACATGCGTGTAAGCAAATTCATGATAGTGGTTTTGCCGGATCCTGTCGACCCTACAAAAGCTATTGTTTCACCAGGTTTTGCGGTAAATGATACATCTCTAAGAACCGCTTCTCCTTTTTTATATTCAAACCAAACATTTTTAAACTCGATACTTCCTTTAATGGTATCTAGAGGTTTTGGTGAGATGGAGTTAGGTATTTCTTCTTCTTCATCCATAAGAAGAAAAATCCTCTCTAGTGATGCCATGGCAGCTTGAAGTATGTTGAATTTTTCAGTCAAATCGAAAATCGGTCTGAAAAATTGATTGATGTATGTTGTAAAGGCGATTAAAACACCGAATTCCAATACTCCTCCAATAATACCTTTTCCACCGTAAAAAAGAAGTAGTGCCAAAGAAATTGAATAAATGGAACGTATAGATGGTCTGAAAACCGCGTATATTTTCACTTCTTTTTTTGCCGCTTCCAAATGTTCGTTGTTTATATCTTCAAATTCGTTATACTTTCTATTTTCTTGATTAAAAAGTTGAATGATTTTTATTCCGGAAATATTTTCGCTGAGTGTAGAATTTATTTTTGCTAACTTAACCCTTACTATTCTATAAATATTTCTAGCTTTTATTCTAAAAACAACTGATGATAAAATCACGAGTGGTACAGTAGATAATGAAATCAACGTCAGTTTAGTATTTAGCGATAACATAATAACAATAGAACCGATAATAATCAAGAAGTCTTTAAAGAATGTTACGATTACATTTGTGTACATTTCGCTTATATTGTTCATGTCGTTGGTAACTCTAGTTACTAACCGGCCGATGGGGTTTCTCTCATAAAAATTAAGCGACATTTTTTCTAAATGTGCAAATAGATCCGACCTTAAGTCATATACAATTTTCTGACCGATGTAACTCAGTAAATAAATCTGAATGTAGTTGAATATAAAACCTACCAGTAAAATAAAAAAGAATAAAATCGTCAAATAGTAAACCTTGTCTATATTGAGATTTCTGAGATTTTGATATTCATCGTCAGTAAGAGGAATTTTATTTTCGCCGATGATTAAAGTTTTATCGATGACTGAAATTGAAGAATCGTCATCACCTAAGCTATAGGATATATCGTTGTATTGAAAGGTTCCATTTATATCTTCTTCCAAATAGATAGTTTCAGGTGCGATATGATCATCGATGACAACCTTGATTATATAAGGTCTTACTAAATCTATTGCTGTTATTGCAAGAATAAGCATTGTGCTGAGAATTATTAAAGGAATGAATTTTTTGGTATATTTATAAAGCCTTTTTATTAAAACTATATCGAAGGATTTATCAATTTGTTTTTCTTCATAAACATCAGAATTTCTCATCTTATTCCTCCTCCTGTAAAGCTTTTTCAATAAGTTGTTTTTTATAAATATCATAGTACAGTCCATCATTTTGAATAAGTTCGTTATGAGTGCCGTATTCTATGATTTTTCCTTCATCTAGTACTGCGATAGCATCGAGATTTTTAAGAGTTGAAATTCTATGCGATATTACAATAGCGGTTCTTGAAGCCAATTCGGTTTTAAGATGCTGTAGAATGCGCTCTTCAGTATCTGTGTCCACAGCTGATAAAGAATCATCAAGTATCAGTATTTTCGGCTGCTTATATAAAGCTCTCGCTATAGATATTCTTTGCTTTTGTCCACCGGATAAGTTGATGCCCCTTTCACCGAGCAAGGTTTCAAACCCATCTGGAAAACCTTGAATTTCCTCATCTATTTGACTTATGTTTGCAGTAGACTTGATTTTTTCCTGGTCAGCTGTAATACTGTTGGAAAATGCGATATTTGATTCTATTGAAGTTGAAAATAAAAAATTGTCTTGAGGAACGATGCCGAATAGATTTCTAATATTTTTAGTAGAGTAAGACAAGAAATCTTTGTTTCCTATGAATATCATGTTGTTGTCTACTTGATAAAGTCTAGTTAATAGATTTATTATAGTTGTTTTTCCGCTACCTGTGCGTCCTAGGATTCCTATAGAAGTACCTGCGGGAATAGTGAGATTGATGTTATCTAAAATGTTTATATCTGTATTGGGATATTTAAAGGTTAAATTCTTGAATTCAATATCGATATTTTCAATGGCTTCTTCTGCTGAATCTATAATATTTGATTCAGAATCAAGTAGGACATTTATACGTTTCATTGAAGCTATTCCTCTTTGGAGAACATTTACCACAAATCCTATAGCCATCATCGGCCAAGTCAATATCTCTATATATGAGATGAATGCGACGAAATCACCAAGAGTCATAGTCTGCTCGATAACCATTTTTGAACCGTAGGTCAGTATTATCAATAAACTGATTGTCGAGATTAAAGTTATCAGCGGATGCATCGCACCAAAAAGTTTGACAAGTTTCATGTTTGACTTTAGATTTGCCATATTATAAGAATTGAAATCATCCAAATCATATTTCTCCTGAGAAAACGATTTAACGACCCTGATTCCAGAAAATGATTCTTGTACTTTTTCCGATAGATTTGAAAATGATTCTTGTACGGATTTAAATCTCTGCTGAATGATCTTGCCGATAAAACCTACTGTTATTGTAATGATAGGCATAGGCAGCAAGGCTAAAAGAGTAAGCTTTAGATTAAGATTTGTCGCCATGACGAAAATTGTCATAATCGATAAGAAAACTGCGTCTACCACCATTACTATTCCGGGACCGAAAGCCATTTTGACGGCGCTTAGATCATTTGTTGCATGAGCCATTAAATCTCCAGTTTTATTTTTATTGAAAAAACTTTGATCAAGCGATTCAATGTGTTTAAAAAGTTTGTTCCTAAGCCAAAATTCGAGTTCCCTGGAGCTGGTTATAATGAGAATGCGCCATAGATATCTCGATACAGCTATTCCTGATGCAATTATCAATATCATTGTAGGGTAAATCCACAAAGTTTCCTTACTTAAGGTTGAATTTGTAATTGAGTTGGTAAACGCTTTTAGAATTTGTGGTGTAATGAGCTGTAAACCGTCAACAATTATAAGAACGATAATTCCTAGAAAATATTTATATTTCTTTTTTTTCAAGAAATCTATAATATGTCTATAAGTATAAATCATGATTGACCTCCAATAATATTTCATTACTACTATTCTATTTTAAAAAAATAAATTAGTCTATCAAATGAAGAAAAAAAAAATTATATGTAAAATATGTTGACAAGTTAAGAGAAATTTGATAGTTTTATATGCAATTAATGCTCATATATCTTCGATAATATGGATCGAAAGTTTCTACGGGATGGCCGGAAAATCATCCTACTATGAGTGGAATTAAACAGTTTTTGCGACTGCATATTAATTTCACACATGTGAAATCTATGCAGTTTTTTATTTTAGGAGGGAAACATATGGAAGGAAAATTAATTAAAGAGGGATTAACTTACGATGACGTTTTATTAATACCTCAACGTTCAGATGTATTACCAAGTCATGTAAATCTTAAAACTAGAGTAACGAATAAAGTGAAAATCAATATACCGATTATAAGTGCTGGAATGGATACAGTAACAGAAGCTCGATTAGCTATAGCTATTGCAAGAGAAGGTGGGATAGGTGTTATTCATAAGAATATGTCTATCGAGAAACAAGCTCTTGAAGTAGATAAGGTTAAAAGAAGTGAGCATGGTGTTATAGTGGATCCGTTTTTTTTATCCCCTGATGACAAGATTAAAGATGCGCTAGAATTAATGGGTAGATACAGAATTTCAGGAGTTCCTATAGTAGATGAAAATATGATTTTAAAAGGAATTTTAACTAACCGCGATGTTAGATTTGAATCAGATTACGAGAAATCTATCGGCGAAGCGATGACAAAAGAGAATTTGGTTATCGGTAAAGAGGGAACTTCTTTAAAAGAAGCGGAAAAGATTTTGAAATCGAGAAAGATTGAAAAATTACCTCTTGTAGATGATGAAGGTAAATTAAAAGGGTTAATTACTATCAAGGACATTGAAAAGGTAAC
>DAOURC010000177.1 GCA_030625285.1 Eubacteriales bacterium | reverse complement strand
CGTTTCTTCATAATTCTTTGTTTCACCTTTTGACAAATAGTGCATTCCTAGCATTATAGTATAATCCTTAGCCCTGTTTTCTAAATCATCTTGTACAAATAACCCGGGGTATGGCATCATCGATTCGGCAGAAATCATAGTCAAATCAGTATGCTGTTTTAATGCTTCTAATTTCTGTCTTATATATTTAAACCTATAAAAATCAGATCTAGCTCTTTTCCACTCTAAGCTACCATGATGAGGTGGCAAATGCGTAATCTTCAATTCATTATCGAAAAGAATCGCATAATTGAACATTTTAGCATTAAACAAATAATCCATATCTTCTCCCCTGTTGATATGAATATCGTAGCAAATTTCTCTCATGATTTCTTTGTTTAAAATCATATTTCCACCTAGTGCCATAGAAGTTGGCAAAAGTCTTTCATCCGCTTCAATTAAGTTTTTAAACGTTTCGTTCATATATATGACTTTATTCCATCCACCATAATTCCAAGTAGGTATTTTATCTATCGCCAATTTATAACTGTCTCCATTGATATAATAACCAGCTTTTCCGTACACTTTACCATACTCTGAATCTTCATTAATATATTCCACTGCTTTTTTAAAATAATCTCTATCTTCTATAATTTCATCGTCATCTAAAAATATCGCTATATCTATATCGTTCATAATAACAGGCAGCAAAGAAAAATTTCTGATTTGCGAATATCCTTTGAAATCAAAAAGATATGACAAATCTCTTTTATCCCCTAATTTATTTTTGCATTCCATTAAGAAAGCATTTGAATACAACTCAATTTTCAATTTGCTCTCAAAGGGTTTCAAATATTTCTTTAAATATTTTTCCACATCTTCTCTTATATCTTCTTTGTTGCTAATTCCAACAATATATACAGGAATATCTTTCATCTCTTCAAACGTTGTCAGATTTTCCAATAATTTCGCTAATGTTCCTTCAGTATATAGTGGCGTCGGATGATCGAAAATTACACTTTCATCCCCATTCAACTCTCCCCAATAAGTCGGAATCACGACTGCTGTTTTCATCTGCGACAAGCCCCTTTCAGCATTGGTTATTACAATAGTTCTTTAATACTTTGTTTTAATTTCTTCATGATATCCATGGCTTCATCTTTTGATTTGCCAACAGAAGAATAATAAATCTTTATTTTAGGCTCTGTACCCGATGGTCTTATAGCAATCCAAGATTCATCTGATAAAACTATTTTTACCACATCGGATTTCGGCAATGAAATTTGCTCTGTTTCACGACTATTTACAAAGTATCTTTCTTGTTTTTTGTAATCTTCAATAAACTTAATATTTGAATAATGTTCTATCAACTTATCGACGTCTCTAGCATCCTTCATTGTATTTTTCATCTTTTGCTGCCCTTCGATACCGTTAAACACAAAAGATTCTAGCGAGTCCAAATAATAACCGTATTCCTTATAAATATCGTTTATTCCATCAAATAAAGTTTTATTCATTTTTTTATAATGATCCGCCATTTCTACTATCAGCATACTTGCAATAACAGCATCTTTGTCTCTAACAAAAGTTCCTGCTAAATATCCATAACTCTCTTCATATCCTAAAAGAAAATCATACGAATTGTTATCTTCAAATTCTTTGATTTTTTCTCCGATAAATTTAAAACCAGTTAAAGTATTAAAAACACTAGCACCATAAGAATTCGCAATATTTGTCCCTAAGTCTGATGTAACAATTGTCTTTATCACAGCATCTCTATCAGTTATATTTTCTCTAGATGACAATACATATTCAACAAGCAGCGCCCCTACTTGATTTCCAGTAAGCACTTGATATTCATCTTCATAATTCTTTACAACCACTCCAACTCTATCACAATCAGGATCAGTGCCTAGAATGATGTCTGCATTAATGGATTTTGCAACCTTGATCGCTTCAACAAATGCATCATGTTCTTCAGGATTAGGTGATTTAACTGTCGGAAAATCACCATCTGGAGTTGTCTGCGATTCTACCAAGTGAATATCATACCCAAGTTTTCCTAAACAGGATTCAATCGGCATTAAGCCAGTACCGTGAAGCGGAGTATAAACCACTTTAATATCAGATATGTTTTCTCCTTTAGAAAGGCTCAGTACATTTTCAATATAAACTTCATCTACTTCTTTTCCAATGATCTTTAGTAAATTTTTCTCTCTTGCTTCATATTCATCTAGTCTTTTTATTTTGTCCCAGTCGTCAACCTTAGTTATCGATTCCATAATTCCCTTAGCGAACTCAAGCGTTACCTGTCCGCCATCGGATCCATAAACCTTGTATCCGTTGTATTTAGATGGGTTATGGCTTGCAGTAATAACTATTCCAGCTGAGCAATTTAAATGTCTGACAGCAAAAGACAGCTCTGGTGTCGTTCTTAAAGATTCAAACAGATACGCTTTTATTCCATTACCAGCAAGCACCAAAGAAGCTTCTTTTGCAAAGACATCAGAAAAATGTCTTGAATCATATGCTATCGCCACACCTTTTTTAAAACTGTCTTTATCAGAAGATATCAAATAATCAGCGAGTCCCTGCGTTGTTTTTCTGATGTTATAGATATTGATGCGATTAGTTCCAGTTCCGATAACACCTCTTAATCCGCCAGTTCCGAATTCAAGATCTTTATAAAATCTATCTTCTATTTCTTTATAATCGTCTTTTATATCAATTAATTCTTTTTTGTCCATTTCGTCGATGTAGCTGCTATTTAACCACTCGTTGTATCTATTTATATAATTCATTTTATGCACTTCCCAATTGTTTATATAATCTCATTATGTTTTCCACGCATTTTAATAACAATACATCCGATTTATCGTATGCTTCTTTTAATGACATAGGCTTATTGATAATGCTGAATATCGAAACCATCCCTGATGTATATACTTCATCCGAGATGTCTCCGATAGAACCGACT
>DAOURC010000057.1 GCA_030625285.1 Eubacteriales bacterium | reverse complement strand
TCTCCATTTAAAACCAAGACTGATGATTTATATAAAATAATTGATGGAGAGTATTTCTATCATTAAAACAATATGATTAAAAAGATGATTTCTGTAGTAAACGGAAATTATCTTTTTTTTATAAGTATATATATTGACAGAGATATAAAAGAATATTATGATGTTAATTAGTTGTATTAAAACTAAATAAGTAATGATAAAGATATTTTCGAGCCACTATCTCTAAGGTGAACGCTATGAGATTTTGGCCGTTGGGTTTTGTTAGAAATGATAAAGCCTTCCGTGTTTGAAAAGAAAGTATTATGCTATCAAGTGAGTATGTCGTTTACAACAACATACTTATATTTAGCGTGTCTTTTTTCAAATGCCGACGTATCTTATAGATGCGTCTTTTATTTTTGAAAATGAGAGAGGAGTTTTATTTATGGCTAATGCAAATTTTATTATTTCTAGACCTGATAATGAAAAAGTACGAAATTACGAAAGTGGATCATTAGATCGTCAGTTGCTTAAGGCAGAAATTGAGAGGTTGAGCAATGAAGTGATCGACATACCATTGATTATAAATGGTGAAGAAATTAGAACTGGTAAAAAGTTACCGTGCATCATGCCTCATGACCACCAAAAGATAATAGGATACTATTATGTTGCAGGAGAGGCTGAAACACAGATGGCTATTGAAGCCTCGATTAAAGCAAAGGAGTCATGGGAACAATTGCCCTGGGAACATAGGGCGTCGATATTTTTGAAAGCTGCTGAATTATTGGCTACTAAATGGCGACATACAATGAATGCGGCAACGATGCTATCCCAAAGTAAAAATATCCATCAAGCTGAGATTGACGTTGTATGTGAATTCGTTGATTTTTTGAAGTTCAACGCTTACTATATGGATCAAATTTTCAACGAACAGGTTATTTCAACAAATGATACATGGAATAGAGTTGAGTATATGGGCTTGGAAGGGTTTGTTTATGCCGTTTCACCTTTTAACTTCACTTCGATTGGCGGAAATTTGGCTACAGCACCTGTTATTGCAGGAAATGTCGTCCTTTGGAAGCCGGCGTCTACAGCGGTGTATTCAAATTATTTCATTATGAAATTGCTAGAAGAAGCAGGATTGCCAAAAGGAGTCATCAATTTCATTCCAGGAAAAGCTTCTTTGATTACTGATGTGATTCTTAAAGATAATCGCTTTGCAGGTTTCAACTATACTGGTTCTACAAATGTTTTTTCTGGCGTTTGGAAAAAAATCAGCAATAATTTAGAGGTATATAAATCTTATCCCCGCATTGTTGGAGAAACAGGTGGAAAAAACTTTGTTTTTGCTCATGAAAGTGCTGATGTCGATAGTCTGGGAACTGCCCTTCTACGTGGTGCATTCGAGTATCAAGGACAAAAATGTTCTGCAGCATCTCGAGCGTATATTCCAGCTAGTATTTGGCCTGAGCTAAAAGGAAAACTTGTAAAGGATATATCGACTATTGCAATGGGAGATGTAAAAGATTTCATCAATTTTATGAATGCGGTTATTGATGAAAAAGCATTTAAGAAAATCACTTCATATATAGAAAGTGCGAAAGCTTCCGATGATGCATATATTTTATGCGGCGGTGGATATGATGATTCAAAAGGGTATTTTATTGAACCAACTGTTATAATTGCAAAGAATCATGATTATATAACTATGCGCGAAGAAATATTTGGACCTGTTTTAACGATTCATGTATATGAAAATGTAGACTTTGATAAAATGCTGGACATATGCGACAAAACATCTCCATATGCGCTTACTGGAGCTATCTTTTCAAAAGAAAGAAACTCGATAGTATATATGCAAAACAAACTCAAACATACTGCCGGCAATCTTTATATAAATGATAAACCGACAGGCGCGGTAGTCGGACAGCAACCTTTTGGAGGAGCTAGAGCTTCTGGGACGAACGATAAAGCGGGGAGTAAATTTAATTTACTTAGATGGATCAATGCCAAGGTCGTTAAAGAAAATTTCACGCCACCATCAGAATACAGATATGAATTCATGGAAGAATAGTAAAAAGGACATGTCGATACATGTCCTTTTTAAGTGCAAATAGAATATATTAATCAATGACAATTTGATTTCTCCCGTGTTCTTTAGCGTAGTACATACGCTCATCGGATATTTTGATCAATTTATAAATATCTGTTGATTCAGAGATATCCGAGATGCCTGCGCTAAAGGTTATTTGGATATCGTATCCTCTTGAAGTGAATACTTTAGTGTTTAAATTCAGTAATGCTCTTTCTAGAATTTCCTTGGCGCTTTTTTTGTTTGTCGCTTCAAATAAAATAATGAATTCTTCGCCGCCATATCTGACAAGTAAGTCATTATCGCGAATATGTTCCTGCAAGTATTTTGAAAAAGATATTAAAATAAAATCGCCTACATCATGACCGTATTCATCGTTGATACGTTTGAAAAAATCCAAATCTATCATGCTTAATGAGAAAACTTCATTTCTCCTGTTATACCGATTGATAAAATATGGAATATCCAGAAAAAATTTTCTTCTATTATAAAGACCGGTAAGGGAATCTTTAACTGCCAGGTTTTCAAGTTCGAGTGTTTTTTCACAAACAAGATCTTCTAATTTCTTGTTTTGAGAAAGCAAAGCATATAAATAATATGCGGAAATTAAAATTATCGTCAACGATAGTATTAAAATCGTAATATCATACCTAAAATCAATAGTACTGATATAATTTTCAGTTGGAACAAAATATAAAGTCCATTTCCTATTTCCAAAGTATATATTCTTCTTCAGAAACAACGGCTCGTTGATTACATTTGATTCTGATATTTCATCTTTATCGGATAAATAATTATGGATGAAAATCGGGTTTGAAGAATCGGTAGTATCGAAAATGACAGCGTTAATAGTATTGTCGAAAGTAGTTAGGGAACTATTGAACAAATCACTGAATTTTACCAAACTGACAATTATACCTTCATTATTTAGTTGATCTTCAACTAACTGTATCATAGCATATGAAAAGGCGCCTTCGCCGTCTCCCAAAAGAACAGTAGGTTCAGTAATTATCAAGGAATCGGTATCGACCACCAAGTCGATTTCGGATTTAGACAAGTAATCTGAATAGATATTTATTCCTAGAGCACTTTTATTTTCTTCTAGTGGAACGATATAATAAAGAGGATAATAAATATCGCTTTCTTTAGCCGGTATGATTGCACCGTTAGCGATGTCTTTGATGTAATAGTCTTTATACCCGATATCGACTGCACTTTGAATGAAATCTTCTAATTCTTCGGAGTGGACCTTTGGAGCATATTCAAGAATAACCACTCCTGAAAGGGAGTCGATAATATCGATTGTGAAATTGGTAAAATTATCTTTGCTGATTGTTTCAATAGAATTAAAATAGGTTTTGAGTACAGACATCACTATTTCATTATGATTGACAGATTCGTATATAGCGTTATAACGATTTTCAGCTTCTCTATTGAAAGTGCTTTTTTGAATATCTTGAAGAGAATGTTTGACAAAAGAAAAAAGACTAAATGAAATTATTAGCCCAACAACTATGAATAAAGAAGTTGTGATTTTGAAATTTTTGTTATTCATCGCAATCGCTCCCAGTTTAGAGAATATATCTAACTGATACCCTAGGTAAAAATATTATAACGAAAAAAAGAGAAACAATATTAATTGTCTCTCTTTTCGAATAGTTTTATGCCATCATCAAGCATTTCTATTTGTCCTTCTTTTAGAAGTTTTCCCAGTGCTCTTTTAAATGCTTTTTTACTCATTGAAAAGAATTTGTTGATTTGCTCTGGACTACTATCGTCGTTATACGGAAGAAATCCATTGTTATCATGTAATTCGTTTAAAATAAGCTTGGCGTCGTCGTCTTTTTGAAGATTTGCCCTTTTCTTAAATGACATGATCAATTTGCCGTCATCTCTTATTTTGGCTACTCTGAGATTAAGTTTGTCACCGATTTTGTAGTTCCCAATGACTTCTTGTTTTAGAATTAAACCGTCATACTGATCCTCGACTGCAACAAATATTCCCATGTCGGGATTTATACGATAGATGGTTGCTTCGTGAGTATCATCGATAGAATATGGACTATCAGATGTTATTCCTCTTTGGGTTTTCATGGTGGCAGCTAGTCTCTCGGATTTATCAATGTACATTCTAACTAAAATATTATCTCCTTCTTTAATAGGAGATAGTTGTTCGCTATGGGGTAGAAACAGATCTTTACCAAGTCCCCAATCTAAAAATGCACCTATTTCGGCTACTTTAACAACTTTCAATATTGCTAACTTATTCAATAAAACTTTTGGATCTTTTGTTGTAGATATCAATTCATCTTTTGAATCGCGATAGATAAACACATTTATCAAATCACCAATTACTGTGCCTTTAGGAGCTTCAAATCCCGGTAAAAAAACTTCATAGTCTATATCTGAATTCGGTTCTTTGAGATAAAAACCAGAACCTTTGACATTCGATACAATTAATTCTTGGTATTTTCCTAATTCAATCATAATATTATTTCTCCTTTTAAAATTTAAATTATCATTTTAAGTGCATTGTGAATAATTTCCACAGTTTGTTTACCATTGCTATGGTATTCGCCATCTACATCAATCTCTTCTTTAGTGTCGAAGGAAATATGATTTGTTTGAAAGTATTCAACAAATTCACTATTTATATGCTGACCGTTGAATACTTTTAGAAAGATTTCGAATAATTTATAAGCAGGTGCCTTTTTAATTAAGATACAGTCAAATTTACCATCATCAATACAGGCTTTTGGTGCCATTTTATGAAATCCGCCTATACTAGAACTATTGCTGATCAAGAAGATAATAAATTCGCCTGAAAAAGAAAATTCTTCACTTTCTATGTCTATATAAGCCAACGGAATATTTGTTGAAGAGAATTGGCGAAGTCCTTCAATGTAATATGCTAACGGGCCTAACAAGTTTTTACTTTCTTTAGATGTTGTGTGAGCAACTGAAGTAAAAATACCCATGGAAGCTACATTGACGAAATATTGACTGTTGATCTTTCCGACATCGACATTAGAATAGCGACCTTCATCAATCCTATCTGCCAATTTATATGGATCCTTTGGAATGTTTAAAAACTTGCCAAAATCATTCATAGTACCAATAGGGTAAACAGCTAGATGAATAGGGTTGTTGCTTTTGATGATGCCGTTGATTACCTCATTAAGAGTACCATCACCACCAGCTGAAATAATTAAGTCCCACTCTCCGGAAATCGCTGTTTTGAAAGCTTCATTGAAAGCATCATTTTTTTGTTTTGTAATAAATTTCGAGATAGTATAATTCCTATCCAATAAAGTTAAGGCCAATTCATCAATGTTTGCACTATCTTCACCTTTTCCTGCAACTGGATTAAATATGATTTTTATTTTAATCATTTACTTCAACTCCACATTCAGTATCATATTCCAATAAAATATCCAAGCCATGAGAAACAGAATCTATTATCGATTCTAAATTTTCTTTTACAGCCTTTGGG
>DAOURC010000073.1 GCA_030625285.1 Eubacteriales bacterium | reverse complement strand
CTGTACCGATTGTTGCAGCTAACGAAGTCATCAGAGATTGAAACGGTGTAATGTCCCCTTCAGCTGATTCGTCCGGCTTAGTAAAAAGTAACTTAAATCCATAAATCAACTTTCTACCTTGAACCGCTCTTGTTCCTATTGTCAATACAAAACCTGTACCAACCAATAAGAAAATCATCATTCCGCCCCATGCGAAACTGTTGATCTTACCAATAAAACTCATTAATGCATCCATTATATAATTCCCCCTTTAAAAAATTAATATGAATATAATAACATTAAGAGTATATCATCCGAGCTTCAAGAAGTTTCAGATAATTCAGAAAAGTTTATTATTTTATATAATATGAAATTCCATCTAGAAATTTCCTTACACTGACTTTCCCTCTTTCTTTAGAAAATCCTCTAATATAATCCATTTCAGTTTTTATTTCTTTAAAATTATAAAGGGTATTCGAATGCTCAATGAATTTCTCGTTGATATTGTCTTCTACTCCTAAATAAGCTAAATTTTCTAATCCAATGGTCGCAATTCTTCTGATTTTTTGTTCTAAAATTTTAGGGCTGTCAGAGAATTTTGAACACAGTTCTTTAATCGATAAATATTTTGATTCTTTATTATTTATTGTATATTCAACAATTTCAACAATTTCTTCAGTTAATGAATCACCGACAATTCCAACATTTTTCAAAACACGTTCTACTAATTCTTTAACAGTTTCCTTTTTAATGAAATTTTCATCACTGACTTTCATAATATTTTTTATCAATTGTAACCTTTTTTCCGTTTCCATATAATTTATTATTTCAGCCAGAACATTCAATACTTCAACCGCATTGATTGGTTTATTGATAAAAAAACTGACTCCTTTTTCATAAGCTTTAGATATCATATTTTTTGATGTAACTTGCGAAATCATGATAATCTTGATATTAGGCAAATTATCTGTAATTTTCTCAGCCAAACTAATTCCGTCCAGCTCTGGCATTAAAAGATCTACAATCACAATATCCGGCTTTAGCGATTTTATATCCTCAATGCTTTTTTTACTATTGCTGCTTGTTCCGATGATATTCCCTATTTTTTTTTCGGTAATAATCTGTTCTAGAATTCTAATTACATTTATATCATCATCTAAAATATAAATTTTCATATTATTCCTCCAAATCTGATTTGTCGATCATAATGCTAAACTTAGTCCCATGATTCAGTTTTGATTCAACTCTGATGCTCCCGTCAAACTCGTTTTCAACAATATCCTTAACCAGGCTCAGTCCCAATCCTCTATTGATTTCTCCTGTAGAATAATCAATTTTTGTGGAATAACCAGGATTAAATATTTCATTGATAAAACTACTACCGATACCTTTCCCGTTATCTTCAACAGTAAAATGATGATACTCATTTTTCTTATAGTGTTTTAATATAATTTTTCCCTTTTTATTTTCCTGCATGGCATCCAAACCATTGCTGATTAAATTCCTTAAAATAGACATTATTTCAAAATGCTTTATTGTTGAAAAATCTACAGATGAAACATAGTTGATAGATACATCTAGATTTTTCTGATTGATTTCATATTCGATTGTGGTTTTTAATATTTTCAGCATATCAGAAAATTTCATCTTCTTGATTACGTACTTTTCTTTAGTAATCTCCTCAAATCCTCTTAGCACTAATTCATATTCTTTTTTAATTTCATGAATATCTCCTGCAACCCTAAGAGATTGTTTTGCCAGTTCATCATTATTAGAATCCCTTAACAATTCAAATAGATTATACGCTTCAGCCATACTCTCTTCAATCTTACTTTTGTTTTTTTCAAACCAATACATTTCGTCTTTAAGAAGCATAGTCATATGAATAAGCCTTTGATATCTCGATTCATGCTCTTCTTTAATTAGAAGCAATCGATATAACTTTATTCCCTTTAGAATAATAACCAATATTACTGACCTTATTAAGGCTACTAAAAGCAACACTAGAAATATTGAATTACTGTAATCTTGATTATATAATGCGATTCGAAGAGTTACTTCAAAAACATTTGCAAAAAAATCGCTGAATAAAGCCATAGCAAAAATCAGGTTTAATGATTTGACATTGTTTCTATAAACACTGTACTTAAAAATAATTCCATATACAATATAAAATGATATCTCAGGAACATACCCATATCCCATTCCTGTTAAATATCCATATTTTATAAAATAAAGGGACATTCTAATTAAAAAAGTACTTATTCCAATAATTGTTCCAACAACTATCGGATCAATTCTTCTATATATATATAAGAAAGCTCCCATGGTAATAATAGCGAAGGTGATTCTAAAGTCTGCTATTAGAATATCAAAATACAATAAGGAAGTGATGCTTATAATCAAAATGCCAATTAGAAATTTTTTATTAATCATAGCGTATTCTCCTATAAAAATAAGGAAGTATTTACTTCCTTATTTTGTTTCATATAATTTTGATTTATATAATCTTCTTCTATCAAGCAAAAATACTGGTTGTGAAAATTCACCAATATCCATACCACTCATCACTTTATTCATATCAAACATTCTTGCGTCAATCATATCTATATAGTGAAGCAATTCTCCTTCGGGAATCATTGGTTTTTTAGGTGATCCGAATTCCGGCTCATAATGATGCGATAAAATCATATGCTGAATCAGTTTGTATTTTTCTTCATCGACACCTAATTCTCTACCGACTAATTCAATTTTTATTATTCCTTGAACAATATGTCCAAGCAATTGACCATCTCTTGTATAATCTTCAACTATTCCCATCTCGTCGGAATTCATCTCGTTTATTTTTTCAATATCGTGCAGTATTATTCCTGCATAAAGCAAATCTTTATTTACCGAGTAAATATCGACTAATTTCTCTCCTGTTTTTAACATTCTTAAAATATGATATAGTAGACCGGCATGTATTGAATGATGGTTGCTTTTAGCCGCAGGATAATACATCAGTTTTTCTCTGTAACTTGAGAAAATTTTCTCTACCAACTTCTTTATGTCTTCATCTTCAATCACCATGATATGAGCCATAATTTCATCATACATAAGTTCAGGTTTTAATGGTGCTGAAGGTACAAAATCAGAAATCACAATCTCATCTGTTTCGTTTGCAAGTCTATGACGAATGATTTTAAGCTGCATCATATTATTCCAAAGGGTGATATCTCCTTCAATTTTCAACACAGATCCAGTTGAATATACCTTTTCAGAATTTTCGTCGACTCCCCAGATTTTCGCATTGATTTCCCCTGATTTATCCATTAAATTAATATCCAGATATTTTTTATTATTACCAGAAGTTTTTAGATTGATACTTTTAATAATATAAAACCCGACAACTCTATTGCCAGCTTCAAATTCACTAATTAATATAGTCTCCACAACATCCCACCTCAATTTTTATTATAACATAAACTGAGTTCTTAGTATCAGATAACATTTTTTCCCGGCCGATAGTTAGAAATCGTTATCCATGGGCTGTTGTATTCTCAATATCAACTTTTAAAAAATCAAATTATGGAATTCTTAGCCATCGGATAAAAAAAACCTCTCAGATGAGAGGTTATTCAAAGATTTCTATTTCGTACTTACCGCGTAATTCGTTTAAGCGACCTTGATAAGTTTGTGCTTGTTTCATTGAAATGATTTCATTTTCAATTCTTTCTTTAACTTCTTCAAACGGACTTTCTGAAGCTTCTTTTTTATCAGTTACTTTAATTACATGAAAACCAAATTGTGTTTGAATTAATCCACTTACGTCTCCAGTTTTCATTTCAAATGCAACATTTTCAAATTCCGGCACCATTTGTCCTTTACCAAAGAATCCTAAATCTCCACCACGTTCTTTAGATGGACAAGTTGATACTTCTTTAGCAACATTTTCGAAAGATTCATCGCCATTCAATCTTTCAATCACGGCATTACCTTCTTCTTCAGTCTTGACTAAAATATGAGCAGCTTTTACTTGAGCTGGTGTTTGGAAGCTTTGTTTGTGTTCTTCGTAGTGCTTTTTCATTTCTTCATCAGTTGCTTCAATCGACTCTAAAAGCTGACGAATTTTCATAGTTTTAAGAATATGACCTTTTAATCTTTCAAGTTCTTCTTTAAATTCTTTAGTTTCTTCTAGTTTCTCATCTACCGCTTCACAATAAAGAAGTTCCTGATTGATGATTTCTTGAAGTAATTGCTTCATTCCTTCAGGATTTGCAAATTGAGCTGCACGCTCAGGTCCTAAGGTGTTTAAAAAGAAATCCATATCCTCTTGAGTAATTTCTTTTCCATTAACTTTTGCTAACACTAATTTTTCCATAATAATCTCCTTTTAATTGACTCTTTCGTTATATTATCAAATGTTTTGAAATTTGTCTAATAAATATTTAACGAAGATATCGTCCCAGCCTTTCAATACGACCAATAGGACACTCAGTAAGACATAGTAATGGCTCAAGATCTTTCACTTTCCTGACCATACTTAATCCTTTCCGCGACAAGGCCATGAAGAAAACCGATAAATCATGATAATTGTTTTCATACTACTTTTAAAATTTCTTAGAATATATTGATAATACCATTTAATTGTTATATTATTTATACGATATAAATTCCAAAGAAATGAGTATATATATATATGAAATCAAAATTATCAAACATGCAAAATGAAACTCTTTTATATCTTTTAATTCTTGCATTTGGAGCTTTGGGTAGTGCTTTGATAGGCAACGTTCTCTCAAACTACTTCAAAGAAGTTTATTTGATTACCGCATTTCAAAGAGGATTAATCGAATTTCCACGTGAGCTTCCAGGTCTTTTTAGCATTGTCATAGTCAGTGCATTGTCAAGGTTCTCTGACATCAGAATCGCCATCTTCGCTCAATTGCTTGCTGCATTTGGCA
>DAOURC010000110.1 GCA_030625285.1 Eubacteriales bacterium | reverse complement strand
ACCGATCAGTGCATATGCATTTTTGGTTTTCATTTTGCTGTATACACCATGTGTGGCTGCTATCGGAGTAATTAAAAGGGAAACAAACTCTTGGAAATGGACAGGCTTTTCTGTTGCCTATCAATTTGTTATTGCATTGGGATTATCTACATTGATTTATCAAATAGGTAGTCTTTTATAGAGCAGGAGGTAAGTTATGGGTATGTTTTTAACGGTCTTGATTACATTGGCCATTGGTCTTTATGTATTTATGATAATAAGGAAAAGCAGCAAGAATATCAAAGATGGCAAGTGCGTTACTTGTGACGGACATTGCAGTGATACAACTTGTTCAATAAATGTTTCATATAAAAATTAATTTATATACTTGACAAAAGTATTAATAGAATGTAATATCATAAAAATGATAAAAGCAATGATGAGAAGAGTAAATTTAGAAAAATGTTTTAGAGAGCCAGTGGTGGTGGAATACTGGTATGTGGTCTAGATTGAAAAACGTCTCTGAGCTTCTAACCGAAATTCAATATGAAGAGTAGGCTTAGACGGCACCAATCCGTTAACATATTGGGCGATATCGGTTTTTAAAACCTGTATCAGTGAGCTGAGCATTAAAAATGCTAATCAGAGTGGTAACGCGGAAGATACCTTTCGTCTCTTAGAAATATAAGAGATGGAAGGTTTTTTTATTATCTTGTTTTTGTTGAAAAATTAAAGGAGGAAAAAAAATGAGTAAGACAATTATTCCAAAAGGGTACAAAGCGGCACTTGATTTGGTGGAAACGGAAATTGCAATCAAGAAGTTGAAAGATTTTTTTCAAAAGGAACTGAGTGATGAATTGAATCTTTTAAGAGTTTCAGCACCTATGTTTGTAGAGTCGTCAACGGGGCTTAATGATAATCTGAATGGATACGAAACACCTGTATCTTTTGAATTCGATTCAAAACGCATTGAAATTGTCCATTCATTGGCGAAGTGGAAAAGAATGGCGCTTTATAGATATGGAATCAGTCCTGGAAATGGATTGTATACTGATATGAATGCTGTTAGAAAAGATGAAGTCCTTGATAACCTCCATTCTATTTATGTGGATCAATGGGATTGGGAAAAAGTGATAACTAAAGAAAATAGGACAGAAGAAAAACTAAAAGATATAGTAAAAAGAATATATAGAGCATTTAAAGATACAAGTGAATATATCAAAGGGGAATATTCGGTATTGACCACTGAACTACCTGATGAAATATATTTCATTACAACACAAGAATTAGAAGAAATGTATCCTGAATTAACTTCAAAAGAAAGAGAAGATAAAATTACGGAAAAGCATATGGCTGTATTTATTATGAAAATCGGTGGAGTTTTAGAATCCGGCGAGCGTCATGACGGTAGAGCTCCCGACTATGACGATTGGGAATTGAATGGAGATATAGTATTTTGGAATGAACTACTAGGAAAAGCGTTTGAATTATCTTCGATGGGAATTCGCGTCGATGAAGAAACTTTGGTTAAACAATTGGAGATTGCCGGGGCTTCAGATAGAAAAGAGCTTGAATATCATAAAATGCTTATAGAAAAAAAATTACCTTATACAATCGGTGGCGGAATCGGTCAATCGAGAATATGCATGTACTTTTTAGAAAAAGCTCATATTGGAGAAGTGCAGGCAAGTTTTTGGGATGCTGAAACTTTGGAAACGTGCAAAGAAGCCGGTATAAAATTATTATAAAATTATAGGTTCATAACCTTGTTAGTCACTGCTTGGCTTGATATAATGAGAACGATAAAATTAGAAAGGTGAGTAATTTATGGACTTGAATTTATTGAACAAAGAACAGCGAGAGGCTGTTGAATACACTAAGGGACCTTTACTGGTTTTAGCTGGGGCAGGCAGTGGCAAGACGAGGGTGCTGACTTATAAAATCGCATATCTGATGGAAGAAGAAAAAGTATATCCAAATCAGATTTTAGCGATAACCTTTACAAACAAGGCAGCGAAAGAGATGAAGGCAAGAATTCATAATCTGGTTGGAGATAAGGCGGATAGGCTTTGGATGGGTACTTTTCACTCTATCGCCATAAGAATATTGAGAGTATATGCAGATAGAATAGGTTATAAAAAAGATTTTATCATCTATGATACTTCTGATCAAAAATCTATCATTAAAAGGTGCATGAAAGAACTAGATGTCAGCGAAGAGAGTTATCCCAATAAAAGCATTATCAGCAAAATCAGCAATGCAAAGAATAAAATGATTAGTCCGGATAGATTCAAGCATACCTATCCGACTGACTTTGTTGTTGAGAAAGTCTATAGACGATATGAAGAATTGATGCTTAAAAATAACGGGATGGATTTTGATAATATTATTTTAAATGTGATCAAATTGATGAAAGAAAATGAAGATGTCAAAGAATTTTATAGAAACCATTTCAAGTATGTATTGGTAGATGAGTATCAAGATACCAATAAGGCTCAGTACGAGATGATTTCTCTGTTTACCAAAGGAAAGGGCAAACTCTTTGTAGTAGGCGACAACGATCAGTCGATTTATGGTTGGAGAGGCGCTGACATAAGAAACATATCTGAATTCGAGGCTGATTTCAAGGGAGCCAAGGTTATTAAACTTGAGCAAAACTATCGAAGCACAAAAAATATATTGGACGTGGCGAATGCTGTCATAAAACATAATCTTTATAGGAAAGATAAAAATCTTTGGAGTGCGAATGGAAAAGGCGAGAAGATAAAATATTACTCTGCTTTCGATGAGTATAATGAAGCCGATTTTATAGTTTCAAGAGTAAATAGTTTAATCGACGATGGTTATACAACTAAAGAAATGGCGATTTTATATAGAACAAATGCTCAGTCGAGGGTTTTTGAAGAAAGATTCAGAGCGCATGATATTCCATATAGACTGGTTGGAAGCTCGGGATTCTATGGCAGAAAAGAAATTAAAGATATTTTAGCTTATTTGAGGATTATTCAGAATCCTTTAGATGAAGTAAGCCTAATGAGAGTTGTCAATGAACCTAAAAGAGGAGTTGGCAATAAAACAGTTGAAAAACTTCAAGTGATGGCTGAAGAACATAATATTTCCCTCTTTGAGATGATTGGAAAAGCTTATCAAGATGATTTGATATCTGGTAAAGCTAGAATAGGATTGAAAGAATTTTATGAATCTGTAAATACCTATGCGATAGATAAAGAAAATTATAGTGTAACTGATATTTTAAATGGGATATATGTAGATAGTGGATATAAAAAGGTGTTAGAAGTAGAAAATTCATTGGAATCACAAGGAAGAATGGATAACATCGGTGAATTGTTAAGTGCTGTAGCAGAATATCAAATCGATAATGATGAAGCAAGTTTAGGTGGCTTTTTAGAGAGTATCAGTTTGATGAGTGATATAGATCGAATGGACGATGATGAAATTGGAGTGACTATGATGACTCTTCACTCTTCTAAAGGCCTTGAATATCCAGTTGTATTTTTAGTAGGCTTGGAAGAAGGGTTGTTTCCATCGGGAAGAGCTTTTGACAATGAACAAGAAATGGAAGAGGAAAGAAGACTTTGCTACGTGGGGATTACTAGGGCTGAGAAAGAACTTTTCATCAGCAGTGCTTCTCAGCGTATGCTGTTTGGATATCGGAAAGATGCGATAGAATCCAGGTTTATCAATGAAATTCCGGAAGAATTGATTGAAAGATTAAATGAAAGAAAAAGAAGTAAAGGTAAAAGTAAATCAAATGCAGATTTTTTGAGTAAGGGAATGAGTCCTAAGAGTTTCGAAAAAACTATAAAAAACGATGTGTTGAAAATAGTAAATGCAGGTATGCATGTCAAACATAAAATTTTTGGAAACGGAACAATTGTAAGCGTATCGGGAAAAGATAACAAGATGGCGACAATCGCTTTTGAAAATCAGGGGATTAAAAATTTGCACATTGATTATGCCCCATTAGTGGAAGTGGAGTAATGATATGACTCAATATACTATTGATAAATATAATGATTTAAAAGA
>DAOURC010000116.1 GCA_030625285.1 Eubacteriales bacterium | reverse complement strand
TCTGTAGTCCTTTTCAATTTGATTGCAGGTATGACAATATTATTGATGATGCAAAAGAGAAAAGAAATAACTATTGATACTCTTGAATAAGAGTATCTTTTTTGTTCTAATTAAAGTGTGTTTATACTGAAATTTTGTTTTCAAAACAAATTATATGTAGAATGTGGGCGGTAATATGAAAGAAATATGGATGGAGTTTAAAGAAAGTGCATTTGTTTTTAAAAAAAACATCTCGAGATTCATTAAATATCAAATAGCAACTAAAATATTGCTATCGATTTTTTTGATTCCGATGTTTTATTGGATTGCAAACACACTGATGAAGAGTAAAGGATATTATTATTTGACAAATGGGCTTTTGCAGAAATTTTTGTTATCTCCTCAAGGAATAATAATGATGCTTCTGGGGATGGCATTTGGATTGATGATCATCCTGATAGAATTTGGTGGACTTATTCTAATAAGTTATCAATCGATTTCCAACAAGGAAGAGAGTAGTTTTTTTAATATATTGAAGTACTGTTTATATAAGATGAAATACATATTGAGCATCGATGGTTTGTTTGTAGTTTTTTATTTGTTTATAATAATTCCACTAATCAATAGCGACTTTAAAATAAGTGTATTTAAACAATTGGAAATCCCGGGATTTATAATGGATGTCATTAATGCAAATATCTTATATCAAATATATTTGAGTGTATTGACAGTGATATTTGTGATATTTGCTGTGAAATGGATATTTACTCTGCCTATTATTCTGCTTAGTAGCGGTAAAGTGAAACACCCTTTAAGAGAGAGTGGAAAACTGATCAAGAATAATTTCAAATATATTTTTAAATATGGGATATTCGTAATGCTTTTAAACGTGATAATATTATCATTGATTTCATCGCTTTTATTATTGATATTGCCAAAGTTTTATTTTGATGTAATTTTACCATCGACAGTGAGTATCGGATTAACTTTAACATCATTTATAGTAGCTCCATTTTACGCGATATTATTCACCAAATTATATATCAATATTAAAGGCGAAGAAAATATTGAAATATCTTTAGTGATTAAAGATGAAATTTCGATTATCGACAAATTAATCAGCAATGTGAAATTGTGTATTACGTTATTTGTGCTAGCTGTGATTATAATGTCTGTGTTTACATATTCTTTTATCGATAAAATGGACAATATGAAATATGATGTAAAAATCACTGCGCACAGAGGAAGTTCTGTTGATGCACCTGAAAACACACTGTCTGCTATTGAAGCGGCTGTAAATAATGGAGCGGATTTTGTAGAAATCGATGTGCAAGAAACTAAAGATTCCAAATTGATTCTTTTACACGACAGGAGTTTTAAAAGGACAACGGGAATCGATAAAAGCCCATGGGAATTGACATTGAGTGAAATAAAACAGCTCGATGCCGGATCGTGGTTCGATGCTGAATATAAAGATGAGAAGATTCCCACTCTTGAAGAAGTCATTGAATATTCAAAGGGGAAAATCAATTTGAATATTGAAATTAAAACAGACAAACACAACAAAAATTTAGTGAGCGAAGTAGTAAGAGTGATTAAGGAAAATGGAATCATCGATACTTGTGTTGTTACATCTATTGATTATGAAGCGCTTGAGGAAGTTGAGAAATATGAATCTGAAATAAAAACTGGATATATCATGTTTATTGCTATAGGTGATTTAAATAAGCTGGATATAGATTTTTACAGTATTGAAGAAACTGTTGCCGATAAAAAATTTATAACCAACGCACATAGAATTGGAAGAGAAGTGCATGTTTGGACCATAAATACGACTGAAAGCATGGAAAATGTATTACGACTTGGCGTAGATAATATTATCACCGATAATGTAAGCGAATTAAAACAACTCATAGAACAAAATTATTAAATATAAAAGTTAAGAGATGCCTTTTTGGCATCTCTTATTTATTAATATGGTATTTTATTATCGCTTTTTTGCCATTCTTTGAAAGGCGCCAAGCAAGCTTTTCTCTCTATCTGTTCAGAGTCTATGTGCTTTTGAGGGCTTTTCCCCTTTCAAAACATCATAAAGCAGTTGATCGTCGAAATCGATTGCCTTGAATTTTGGTCACAAAAAATATATAATAAATGTGACGAGGTGAAGATGATGGTAAGAGAAAATTTTCAAAAATCAATGGAAGAATATATTGAATCACAACCGAAATCAACAATTTATTCAGCTATGAGCTTCAACTTTCTGAATAACAATGATGCTGTTCGTAAAGCTTTATCTAGAATGACAAAAGAGGGTAAGTTAATCCGAGTAACAAGAGGATTATATAAACCTTTTGAGTATAGTGAGCTTATTAGAGAAACAGTAGCTACTAATCCGAATGAAGTTGCAAAAGCTTTTGCAAAATCTTATGGATGGACAATAGCGCCATATGAGGATACTGCTTTAAATCTATTAGGACTTTCAACACAGGTTCCCAATGTTTATCGATTTATCAGTGATGGTCCATATAAAAAGCTGCTGCTTTTTGATGGGACAGTTATTGAATTCAAACATAAGACTATTCGGGAAATATCGGGATTAAGCTATAAGACAGCTTTGTTGGTTGAAGCTCTAAAAGCACGTGGTAAAAATAATATAACGGATAATGATAGAAGTATCATCCGGCATAAAATATCTAAGACGGATTTAGAAAATATTAAACAAGAAGCTTCAAAAATCAGAAACTGGATTTATGAAGAAATCTGCAAACTATAAGGTGGGAATAGAGATGTATCGAATTGCTAACGAGTCGAAAGAAAATAGACGGATAATCTTTACTAATACAGGTAGAAAGAAAAATATGAATCCAGCTATCATAGAGAAAGATTTTTGGGTTTGTTTCTTGCTTGAATTATTGTTTAATCAAAGTAACTATGCCAATCATTTTTCTTTTAAAGGTGGCACTAGTTTATCCAAAGGCTATGGAGTTGTTGAACGTTTTTCAGAAGATATTGATTTAGTCATGGATTGGCGACTGTTGGGATACTCAAAGGATGAACCTTGGTTCGAGAGATCAAATACAAAACAGGATTTGTTCAACAAGGAAATCGACCGTAAGACAGAAGAGTTTTTAAAAGAAACCATTATGCCATATTTTTCAAACTGGATTCCAAAATATATAGAAGAACAATGTGAATTTTATATTCTAGAATCGGATCCACAGACTATTCGGTTTATCTATCCTCAGTTATTCCATGATGATGTAATTCTTGAAGAGATAAGATTGGAAATCGGCACATTAGGTGCATGGACGCCTTTGACTAGCAAAGTAATTAATCCATATGCAGCAGAGGAATATCCAAATATATTTAGAAAATCCAATACAGCTATTCGCATGGTAGAAGCGAAGAGAACCTTTTGGGAGAAAGCGACTATTCTTCATCGAGAAGCAAATCGTATTAATGGAAAATTGCCAAATAGATATTCCAGACACTATTATGATATGTATATGCTATCTAAAACATCCATCAAGGAGGAAGCTTTCAAAGATCAGGAACTTTTGAAAACGGTGATAAGATTTAAAGAAAAATTTTATCGTTCTTCTTGGGCGAAATATGAAGAAGCGACACAGAAAAAAATTAAACTTGTCCCACCAGAAAAAATAATCCTAAGTTTGAAAAAGGATTATGATAAGATGCAGGAAATGATTTACGGTGAAAGAATTTCTTTTGATGAAATCGTTGCAGGATTGAAACAACTGGAAGAAGAATTACATGATTATATAAGTTGATGAATTTAATACTGAAGTTAAGAGATGCCTTTTTGGCATCTCTTATTTATTAATATGGTATTTTATTATCGCTTTTTTGCCATTCTTTGAAAGGCGCCAAGCAAGCTTTTCTCTCTATCTGTTCAGAGTCT
>DAOURC010000181.1 GCA_030625285.1 Eubacteriales bacterium | reverse complement strand
TTCCATCTATGTTGTTCGAATCATATGGAAATTGAGCTAGACCAAAGCTAAAACTTCCACAGAATTGTATGTTGTCAACTTTAATCTGAATCGCTTCAAATGTTTTTTGAAATTTTTCAATCTTCCTGATGAGTTTTTGTGGATTTCCTGTTAAAAATATACCACAAAACTCATCTCCCCCAATACGCGAGATGATATCTGTCGTTCTAAAACAACTTGTAATTTTTCTTCCGAATACTTTGATATATTCATCCCCAGCATGATGACCGTACTCATCATTGATTTTTTTCAATCCATCCAAGTCCATCATCACCAAAACACATATTGTCTTATTTCTCTTAGCTAGTGCTAACCTATCATCTAGTAGAACAGTAAAATAGCCACGGTTTACAAGTCCTGTCAAACTATCATATCGAGAAAGTTCCAATCTTTCTTTATTCGATTCATATAATTGATACAGTATCGGAACCTGCATTTTTACATATTCCGCAATCGATAAATCGAAATTTGTAAACCCATTTTCATTATTTGAATCCAAACAAATTATCCCTTGCTTGCTACTGCCGAATTTAACAGGTATAGACATGATTGTATTGACTGCCTTTTCATCCACCGTCAATGCAAATTCTGGAAATGCCAGATCATCAATATTATTTATATTTCTCAAAATTTTCGATTGTGAAAGATTTCCATCAGCCAATCGATAAATAATGCTGTCTTTTATATTAATCTCAAATTTTTCAATAGAATTATTCTTATAACCTACGCTTGAAATTGAACGAAGATTTTCGTTGTCGATGTTCTCTAGCACTGAACCGTAATCGGCATCGTCAAAAATATTTATCAAACCCTTGATAAGCATATCGAATACATTCGCATTTTCTGGATTATTACTAATATTTTGACTAATAGATAAAAATAAATCTTTTATCATTTCGCGTTTTTCAGCCTGTTTTGCAATTGATTTCTGATCTGATATATCTTTTAACGAACCTATTATCCCTTTGAATTCACCAATTTCATCAAGAAAAAGTTTTTTATAAAAGATTACATCATGCAACTGACCATCCGCAAACAACACCTTTGTTTCAAATATCTGTTCTCCCTTATTAACTATTAATTCTTTATCCGCCTCACTATAAATTTCCGCCAAATCATATGGTGCAACTTCAAATACGTCATGTCCGATAATCTTATTCTTCTCCAACCCCAAAAACTTACAATATGCCTGATTGCAGAATTGATAAATCCCATTTCTATCTTTATAAAATATAGGTTCTTCTATAGTCTCTATTAGTGTCTGTAAAAAACTACTATGTTCATAGCTTTCATCACATTTTTTCTTAGACTCTGAAATGTCTACTGCTACGCCAATTATTTTGATAATCTCATTTTTCTCATTATAAACAATATTTCCATCTATGAGCACCCATCCAACCATTTCATTATTACCAGCAATTCTATACTGACTCTGTTTGAATATTCCAGTCGATAAAACATTTTTTATATCACTATGCATTATTTTTTTTAAGTCACCGCATAGAAAATTTTCAATCGCATCATCAATATTATCAGATTTATTATGAGAGAACTCTTTTGATGATTTATTAGTTTTTGAAGATAAGGTTAAATCATCGTTAATAATATCCCATTCCCAAATAATAATATTTCTTGTAGTAATTTCATTGATCAAAAAATTATCCATTTCATTTTTTAATTGCTTCATAGAATTCCCCTACCTTCATATTGATTACTACTAATATTAATAATATTACCATTTATTAATATGCAATACATGATTTTGAAGTAATTGTTTAAAAATATTTAATATTTCAATAAAAAATAATGAAAACGAATTTATCCCGATATCATATTATGTTATTATCATACTGAGGTGTTTAAATATGAAATTATTTTCTTTTAACGTCAACGGAATAAGAGCTATAGAAAAAAAAGGATTTATAGATTGGGTTAATGAAGTTCAACCTGATATTTTATGTCTGCAAGAAATAAAAGCTATGGAAGATCAATTAAGCGATGAACTCAAAAACATTCCCGGGTATAAGGTGATAATACATTCTGCAGAGAGAAAAGGTTATAGCGGAACTGCTATATACTATAAAGAAGAGCCAATAAAAATATGGACCGGCCTTCCAAATCCAAAATTCAATACCGAAGGCAGAACCATTGCCATGGAGTATGAAGACTTCATTCTTATGAACATCTATTTTCCAAATGGACAAAAAGATGATGAAAGACTTGCTTTTAAAATGGAATTCTATGATGAATTTTTAAATTACTCCAACGAGTTGATTTCCCAAGGTAAAAACTTGATAGTAACTGGTGATTACAATGTTGCGCATAATGAAATAGATTTAAAGAATCCTAAAGCAAATGAAAAAAGATCGGGTTTCTTACCGATAGAACGACGTTGGATGGATATATACATAGAAAATGGATCTATCGATACATTTAGATATTTCAATCCAGATAAAGTCAAATATTCGTGGTGGTCTTATCGCTTCAATGCTAGAAAAAATAACGCTGGTTGGAGAATTGACTATTTCTTTGTAAACAATGCATTTATCGACAGAGTAATAAATACTGAAATACATAATGATGTCATAGGTTCTGACCACTGCCCGATATCATTGGAAATCAAGTAGATAAACAATTCTATACTCAATAAGTTGAAACATAATTCAACTTCAAAAAGAAGAGAAGCAAATTAACTGCTTCTCTTCTTTATTAGGTTTAGTGTTTAATTTTAGTTAACTGTACATGAATTAATAATTAGGAACACTTACTACAGCATGTGCTGCAACATAAATGTTTTGACCTATCAATCCATCAATGTGGAATGAGTAGATGTAATCATCATTCATAACATACCAATCATCATCAGGGAATTGTCCT
>DAOURC010000033.1 GCA_030625285.1 Eubacteriales bacterium | reverse complement strand
TCAATATAATATTCAAATCTTTCCATATTCGCTCTCCTAAAAATATAGCTGGGTTTTCCCCAGCTATATTGAATGACTATATTCTCTCAAGGAATAATTTTGTCTCATGACCGTTTAAATTTTGTTCTTCATATGTTTTATCGCCTAGAGGATTAATCTCTACAGCAAGAGTTTCATCTTTGATGTAATCTTCATATAATTTCAATGCACTCGAGAATTCCTCTGAAGACTCATAATAGATTTTGATGTTGTCAGAAACTTCAAAGTCGTTGCTCTTTCTCATTTGTTGAACTCGAGAAATAAATTCTCTAGCATATCCTTCGTTTATCAATTCATCAGTCAATGTTGTATCGAGGATGACAAATACATTATTATCCATTTCAACTGTGAAACCTTCTTTTGATGAAATGTTAACCACTAACTGTTCACTATTTACTTCAACCGATTTTTCATCACTAAGCTTGATGGTAACAGTTTTCCCTTCATCAAAAGCTTTAACAACTCCGCTAGGGTCGACATCTTGGAGCGCTTTTGAGAACAGCCCCATATCCTTGCCCAAAACTGGTCCCAAAGCTCTGAAGTTAGGTTTTAACGAGAAATTCATGTACTCTTTTACATTATCCACAAAACCTACTTCTTTTACATTCAGCTCTTCCATCATCAGAGGTGACAAATCTTCAATCAAAGCCTTGTCTTTACCATCGATGAACACCTTTTGAATCGGCTGTCTAACTTTTATCTTGACTGATTCTCTAGCGGCTCTACCCAGCCCTACTATCGTTCTAACCAAATCCATTCTCGTTTCAATTTTTTCATCGATCAATTCTTCATCGGCTTTCGGATAATCAGCTAAATGAACAGATACATCATCAGTTAAATTCCTATAAAGCTGCTCTGAAATATACGGTGCAATCGGTGCGACTAGTTTTACCAAATCTACAAGAACTTCATAAGTTGTATTATAAACCGATTTTTTATCTTCATCCAAATCAGTACTCCAGAATCTTCTTCTGCTTCTTCTGATATACCAATTCGATAAATCTTCACTTACAAACTCTTGAACCTTTCTAACCGCTTTTGTTAAATCATATACTTCCAAATCAGCAGTGACTGCTTTTATCAAATTGTTCAATTTTGATAGAATCCATTGATCGAGCTCTGGTCTTTCCTTAGGTTCGATATGAAAATCTTTAACGTCAATACCATCTATATTTGCATAGAGTGTAAAGAAATTATAAACATTTTCCAAAGTTCTAAAGAATTTGCTGTTTACTTCCTTAAGCCCGTCTTCATCAAATTTTGTTGGAGACCACGCCGGTGAAACATAATTCAAATACCAACGAACCGCATCGACGCCGTATCTATCGAATAGATCGAACGAATCGACAGTGTTTCCTTTTGATTTCGACATCTTCTTGCCATCTTTATCAAGAAGCAAGTCGTTTACCAAAACATTCTTGTATGGTGATTTTCCCATTACAAATGTAGAAATAGCTAAAAGCGAGTAAAACCATCCTCTTGTCTGATCAATTCCTTCACAGATAAAATCTGCCGGGAATAATTCCTCAAAATCTTCTTTATGCTCAAATGGATAATGATGCTGAGCAAAAGGCATCGCTCCCGAATCAAACCAAACATCGATTACTTCAGGAACTCTTGTCATCACTTTGCCGCATTTATCGCAAGTAAGATGAATATCGTCTACATAAGGTCTGTGAAGTTCAACGCTTTCATCGATATCCTCAATCGCTCTTTCAGCCAATTCTTTAATCGAACCTATCGATGATGTATGACCACATTCACATCTCCAAATATTAAGAGGTGTTCCCCAGTATCTGCTTCTTGAAATCGCCCAGTCGTTTAAATTCTCCAACCAGTTTCCAAATCTTTTTTCTCCTACATAATCAGGATACCAATTGACTGTATTGTTGTTTTCAATCAATTTGTCCTTTAATTTAGTGATTTCAATATACCAACTAGGTTTTGCCGAATATAACAATGGAGTTTTACATCTCCAGCAATGTGGATAGTTATGTTCCATCTTTTGTTTTTTATAGAGTTTTCCTTCTTCTCTAAGCCATCTGACTATCTCCGGGTCCGCATCTATAACAAATGTACCCTTCCATGGTGTGTCGGTATATTTACCGTCTGCATCGACTGGTTGAGGCACCGGCAAATCATATTTCCTACCGATGTTATAGTCGTCTTCACCAAAGGCAGGAGCTGTATGAACAATACCTGTTCCATCTCCAGTAGTGACGTAGTCACCCAAAGTCACAAAGAACGCTTTTTTGTTCAATTTTATGAACGGCATCAATTGCTCATATTCAACATATTCCAATTCTTTTCCCAAGAATTCATCGATTACTTCAATATCATCGCCCATTACAACTTTCGATAAAGTTTTTTCAATAATATATATTTTTTCTTCTTGTTTTACCCTTACATATGTTTCATTTGGATTGACAGTCAACGAAACATTGGATGCCAACGTCCAGGGTGTAGTTGTCCATACCAAGAAATATTCATCCCTATCTTTTCTTTTGAAGTTTACATAAACAGTTTCAGATTTGATTTCTTGATATCCAAGCGCGACTTCATGCGTTGCAAGTCCTGTTCCACATCTAGCACAATAAGGCAAGATTTTATGACCTTCGTAAATATAACCTTCTTCGAAGAATTTATTGAGTATCCACCAAACAGATTCGATATATTTATTATCCAAAGTAATATATGGATCATCTATATCAACTAAATAAGCCATTCTTTCAGTTTGTTCTCTCCAAGCTTCCTCATATACAAAAACAGAATCTCTACATTGTTTATTGAAATTTTCAATCCCGTATTTTTCAATATCTTGTTTGCTGGAAAGTTTGAGTTTTTTCTCGACTTCAATTTCAACCGGTAGTCCATGAGTGTCCCATCCAGCTTTTCTCTTTACCTGATATCCTTGCATTGTTTTATAACGACAAACAGAGTCTTTCAACGATCTAGCAACGACATGGTGAAGACCCGGCATTCCGTTAGCTGTCGGTGGGCCATCGTAAAAAACAAATCCATCATTATCTTTTCTCGACTCCACACTTTGATGTAAAAGATCAATTTCTTCCCAATATTTACTTAATTCCAATTCTTTTTCCTTGTTGCTTTTTTTACTTAGTTCTTTATACATTCTTTCACCCCTTAAATATAAAAATCCCTATACTTAAACGTATAGGGACGAAATTTTTCCGCGGTACCACCCTGATTTATTGAAACATCAATATCTTATATGATTTTATAACGGTGGATCAACCGGTATTTGCTACTATGATTTCACAATACAGCTCCAGAGTGATTTTCATATTTCAAAGTTATCGGTTTTCACCATCCACCGACTCTCTAAAAACTCATTAAAATATTACTCGCCTCTATCAAAGCCTTTATAATTTAATAGAATTATATCTAACTTTATCCGATTCGTCAATCAATAAAAAAGATTGATCCTTATTTGGATATTTCCTTTTCTTGTAGTGCCGAGTACTTCAACAAGTTTGAAGCGTCCATATCCTCTTAATGACACTATATCACCCTCATCCAAATCACTTTTATATTTATTGGTCATCAGGTGATTTCTTTTAACCTTGTTATTTGCGAATAATTTCTGGACCTCGCTTCGGCTAAGATTAAAAACCTTCGACAACACTAAATCAAAGCGAAGAGAACTTCCTGAAATAATCATTTCTTTATAATTAGGTGTAAAATCTTTTATCTTCTTAAAATCGACTTCTTTTATTCTAATCGGTGAATTTTTTATCTTGATAAGGTTGCTTTTAATATACTCCGCCATATTCTCTACGGCCATTAAATATATTTCATCGTCCTTGATGAAGATATCTCCTATTTTCTCTCTTTTTATACCTAGATTGAGTACAGCGCCCAATACATCGCGGTGATTGATTTTTCCCTTGTCTAGTGTATCTATCTTCAACACTTCAATCGGTATTTCACTTTCCGATATTTCCATATACTCCGGATACATCGCTATTATTCCATACTCGCAGAACTGATTAGGAACGATTTTTTCAATTATGAAATCACTTGCCGATAGTTTTTTTTCAAGCGATGGCCAAAGACTCGGAGGAATAAAATCAGTATAATATACAGAATACTCGTTCTTCGCCTTCAGTATCATCTCGTCTATATGGTTAAGAGCAATCTTTTCTTCCTTATTCATCTAAAGATTATATATTATGCTGGCGATAAACTGAATGAGAAGAAGAGCAACTATAGGTGAAAAATCCAGCATGCTTCCACCGATTCCAAGTTTCTTCAGAAGATTTCTAATCGGAGCTAAAATCGGCTCTGTAATCTGATAAATAAACATTGCGATAGGATTTCTCAAATCTTTTACAAACCACGACATCAATACACGTGCAAGAATTAGCATATTTATAACTCTAACAAAATAATAAACTGATACTTTAATAATTGTCACATCAACACATCCCTTATTCCATTTCAAAATCTGATTCAACAGACTTGTTTAAATTGCCGGAAATATCTACATTTTCTGGTGCTAAAAGAAAAATATTTTTTGAAATTTTAAAAATCCTGCCATTGAGGGCATATAACGCTCCAGAACAAAAATCGAATATTTTCCTTGCAACCTCAATATCCAACGATTCCAAATTTATAATTACAGGTTTTTCATTCTTTAAATTATTCACAACATCTGCAGAATCATTAAAATCTTCAGGTTTGATCAACGTTACATTTACTTTATTTTCTTCATTATTCATAGAAACCACCTTTGGCTCATCAAATTTTTTATCTGTTTCACTATTATAAATGTTTTGAGTTTCATTTGGTAAAAAGTCAAATGCTTTTGTTTCCACTAAACTATCATCTTCTAATCCAGCTTCTTCTTTTTCAGATTCTTCACTATCAAGACCCATAAAAAACTTAACCTTGTCTACAAATTTTTCAGCCATATTCATCCTCCTTATTTGCTGTAGTCTCTTGCCCCGTATATTCCTGTACCTACTCGTACAATATTCGCACCTTCTTCTATGGCAACAATATAATCATTCGTCATTCCCATAGATAAATAGTCCATCTGAATATTATTATAATCATTATTGCTTAATTCTTCAAAAGTTTCTTTCATCTTTTTGAAAATCCATCTCGCTTCTTCTGGATTTTCATAATAAGGCGCCATGGTCATTAATCCTCTAACCCTGACATTGGACATTTTACTGATAGCTAGAATCAATTCGTCCAGCTCCTTGCGCTCAAGTCCAAATTTCGTCTCTTCCTTGGAAATATTCAATTGTATAAGAATATCCATAACTTTATTTATTCCCATAGCTTTTTTATTTATTTCTTCAGCTAATCTTTCAGAATCAACAGAATGAATCAAATCGACCTTATCGATAATATACTTGACCTTGTTTCTCTGCAAGTGCCCAATTAGATGCCATTTAACCGGTTTTTCAATCAGGTCGTACTTTCGTTGCACTTCTTGCACCTTATTCTCACCGATATCGGTAATATCATATTTTAAAGATTCATTTACAATCATCTCATCTATAGTTTTTGTAACTGCAACTAAAACAATATCATCAGAGTCTTTATTAATTCTATCACATGCTTTTTTTATATTCTCTCTAACTAAATCCAGATTTTCCTTAATATATTCCATTGATATCTCCTTATCAATCATTAATGTATCTTTCACCATTTCTCACGACTTCATCATATAGTTTCACAGTACTCACATTTGTCGTTTCCCCATTGACCATTTTTTTAAACGAGTCACCTTCAACTATTGCGTAATTGTCATCGTATCCTATGATTTTAACTAATCTAAATACAGCTTTATTGTTTGTATTCAGTATATAAACACCATATTCACCATTAACTTTTACCAACGAATTATTTTCTATCTGCAAACCTTTATAATTAATAGGAAGCAAATTTACTTTCATTTTCCGGTTTTTTTGAAAATCACTTATAATATTGTTCATATTCAATAGAATAGCTATATTATCATCTTGATCAATGATTTCCACAACTTCACCGCTAACTTTTTCTCCGTTTATTTCAACTTGGATTTTTCTACCTATATCAAAAAAATCTTGATAGTACTTATCCACTAAAGCAATAAATTTCCAGTGATTACTATTAACCACTTTATATAGTATATCACCTTCGTTGACGAATTGAGTCGAGAAATTTTCTACATCCATGATTTGTTTGTTCAATAAATTAAAATTGATTTGATATAGATTAATATCTTTTAGAACATTTTCATAACCGTCGATATAGTAGCTGATTATTCCAGATGACGGCGCCATCAATTGCGTCAATGTATCTGAAATTTTCTCCGATACATTGATTTGATTCTCCTCTGGCATATTCAAAGTGCCTAATCTCATTTTCTTATCAAGCTTAAGCATCAATTCATCTTTTAAACCATATACCTGTGAATACCTGCCGTTATCGATCGATTCCTTTATCTTGGTAAAAATAAAAGCAATCTCATAATTCAAATCATCTATATCGACACTGATATTTTGATTCGTGACTATTTCTAAATCTTCATCTCTTTCATCATGCACATCAACAACATCAGTTTGTATCTGAGCAACTAATTGATTCTTTTTTATCTTCTCACCTTCAGCAATAAAATACTGAACCTGTCCACTGCTGTTAGTGGTTATCACTTTTTCATCTCTTATTATAAAACCATCCGCTTCAATCGAAACATCTATATTTCCATAAACCAGTGGATAAGAAATATCCCGATTGAACATATTACTCATATAAAGATAATACGCACCGGAAATAAGTAGTAGAATAAAGATTGAAATTTTCAATAAAGTAAATTTCTTTTTCATTAATATCACCATTTATCAAATATTTGCTCGATTGTCTACCAACTATTGTTTTCAATTTCGTGTTTTTTCTTCCTCAGCATCAAATTCGTCACTGATTCACTTGGATTATAATTTTCATATATCACCTTGTATAACTGATCCGTAATAGGAGTATTCGCTCCCAATTTTTTTGATAATTCATATGCCGATTTAATTGTATATATCCCCTCGACAACCATTCCAATATTTT
>DAOURC010000080.1 GCA_030625285.1 Eubacteriales bacterium | reverse complement strand
ATTATTCATCTTTTTCACCTTCCAATACAAACATATCAATAATACGTTTAGCAAATTTCCACTCATCACGAAGCTTTGAGAACGCCAAAACACCTTTGGGAACTATGGAATAATACTTTCTTCTTCCACCTCGACTCTCGTCACCCCAATACGATCGTATAAATTTATTGTTTTCTAGCCTTTTAAACGATGAGTATAATGTCGCTTCTTTTAACTCATATAAATTGTTGCTTCTTTTTATTATGGTTTTGCTTATTTCGTATCCATACATATCTTTTTCACATAGTAAACTCAATATTATCGTATCTGTATGACCTCTGATTAAATCACTACTTATAGTTTTATTCATATACACCACCAACTACATTATACACCATTTTACTGTGTCTGTCAAAGTACTATGTCTATTGTTATACTGCTCTATAGTTGTTTTAATTAAGATTCCAGAGAAACCAATGTAAAAAACAAAACTGACCTACAGCATTCTGTAAACCAGTTTTTCTTTAGGTACTTAAGGCGGGACTTGAACTCGCACGCTCCGAAGAGCTTCGGATTTTGAGATTATCTACATTAAGATATCAAAATCGATGATTCCATTGTCGAGTGAAACTTTTCCCTACATATAGCCTTTTAAAATAACATCTAAATTATTCTATATAACATGGCTTTTATTTATATTAAATCTTATTTCTTCTCCTACAAAGTGTTTATCGTTATTTACGTGAATTATCAATGTTTCTCTGTTGTATTTAATATGCATTTCTACAAAACTGCCTCTAAATATTTTTTTCTTTACAAACCCTACATATTTCCCTTTTTCTGAAATTTCAATATCTTCCGGTCTTATAACCAATCTTTTACAATTTTTCTTTCTGTCGAATACATTCTCAGAAACTATATTGCTTCTACCTATAAATTTGGCTACAAAAGCTGAATTGGGTTCATTATATATTTCTTCGGGCAACCCACTTTGTATTATTTCCCCTTTGTCCATTATTAAAATTCTATCTGCAATTTCAAAAGCTTCGTGTTGGTCATGAGTCACATATATCATAGGTATTTTATATTCAATTTGAATCTTCTTGATAAGTTTTAACAATCTCATTTTTAAAATCGGATCTATATTACTCAAAGGTTCATCTAAACACATAAAACTAGGATTCATAACCAAAGATCTGGCAATGGCGATTCTCTGTTTTTCCCCACCACTCAAATTATTGGGATATACATCTTTTTTATCACTCAATTCGATGTCCTTTAAAATATCATCCAATATAAGGTTTATTTTAGTTTTTTCAATCTTTTTCAGTTTTAAGGGATAGATGATATTATCTTTTACAGTCATATGAGGCCATAACGAATAATCTTGAAATACAAATCCTATTTCTCTTTTTTCAGTGATCATGTTTATCTTTTTTTCACTGTCGAAAAAGATTCTTTCACCAAAGCTTATATAACCATTCGTCGGTTTCAACAAACCAGATACGCCTGATAAAAGAGTGCTTTTCCCGCAGCCGCTAGGTCCTAAAATTACAAGTAGTTCATCTTTTTTCACATGTAAATCCAGATTGTTTATAATAGTATTTTTACCATATTCAATTTTTAAATTTTTAATCACTAATTCTTTCATTTACACTATTCCCTTTCACTATTTTCTTAACTAATACATTACCGATTACACTAAAAATAATTACAATTACAGCTAAAGTTGATGTCGTCTCTAAACCATATGAATTTGACTGTATCATAAATAGCATGACTCCAATCGTCTCAGTTCCCTTTCTGTATAGCAAAAGAGAAATAGGAATTTCCCTTAATGATATTAAAAAGCAAATAATCCAGCCGGATAATAATCCCGAAAAAATTTGAGGCATATATAAGACAAAAATCCTTTTTATCAACGGGACACCTAATGTCTTTGCCGAATCATCTATAGATAAACTGATATTACTTGACAGCCCACTGGCATGCTTTAATACTATGGGAATAAATAACGCTATATAAGTAATAATTATTATCCATTTTGTGCCGTATAGCTTAAATGGAGGATTGATCCATGCAAAGGTAGCACCTATGGCTAAAACTATATTCGGCATTGATAGTGGTAAATTCGAAATGGAAAACAACAATTTATCCTTTAATCTGTTGTTGTGTTTTTTAAAATACAATATGAACAAGGTTATAATCACAGCGCTAGTTGCAGAGAAAATCCCGAAGAATATGCTGTTCGCAAAAGCCCTTTTAGTTACTTCGCTTTCAAACAATATATATTTATAATTGTTAAGCGTCAAATACTCCATTTCAATAGGAAGACCCCATCTCTTTAAAAAAGATGAAATTAATAGAGTCACTAGAGGGATAAATAACGCTATAGAAAAAAATATGCTCAGCATAATGTTTACACCTATTCTATATTTCCCTAAGGCATAATAGTAAATAGTATTATTGGTGTTTTCGATTTCCTTGTATTTAACTCTTTTACTTATTTTAAACACTGCTAAAGATATCACCATAAGTAAAATAGAAAGCACTGCGACAACCGTTAAATTGAGCTCGGATATCGCCTGGAATATTCTAGTTGTCAGAACTTCGGTTCCAATAGGCAACACTAGATTTGAAACAACACCGAAATTCGCAATGGTCCTTGTAAACACTAAGAAACCTATTGAAATCAATGTAGGGTAAACAAGCGGGATTGTTATTCCCAAAATCGTCTTTCTTTTTGATCCACCCAATAAAAACGATGTCTTTTCCAGGATGTCGCTTATCTGCTTCAATCCACTTCCAACAGCAAAATATACCAATGGATACAAATGAATCGATAAAACTATTATGGCGGCAGTAAGTGAATAAGGCGATATATCATACTTTATCGTCGGTAAAATCATTTTCAATATTCTATGTAAAAATCCACCTCTAGAAATACATTCAATCCAAGCGACTGATAAAACATACGATGGAATACAAAAATTAATAAAAACAAAATAATCTATTGCTTTGTTGTATTTATAATCGGTTTTGTTGCGTATGAAAGCTAAAATCGTACCTATAGGCACAGACATGGCTAAAACACCCAATACTAAAATTACAGTGTTTTTCAAAGCTCTATACGTTTTAACATCTTTAAACACTTCTATGTAACCGTCAAAAAATATTCTTCCATCTTTTATCACGCTTATCTTTATAATATAGACTAAAGGAAAGACTATTATTATCAATACCACCAATGCAGTAAATAAGAAAATTAAGCTACTATTGCTGTAGCTTAATTTTCTTGAGTTTTTATTTAAAAATTTCACTGTATTGTTCTTTAAATTGTTTTTCATCCTTTGTTGCCTTCTCCCAATCGATTATACACGTTTTGATGTCCTTAGGTATAAAATCGTTTTCAATATCTTTTCTTACGCTAGCAAAACCAAATTTTGATGTAATCAACTGAGCTTTTTTAGATATAAAGAAGTTTACAAGTTCCTCAGATGTCTTTTGTTTTTCATCTGTTCTCTCAGCATTTTTAATCACACCGATAGGTCTTCTGATAATGATCGCTCCCTCCTCAGGCCAAATAGCTTCAAGAGGCATTTCATAACCATCGTTCTTTGCTTTCTTCCTGAGTCTTATTAATGAATCATAAGGCGCAACTCCTATATCGTATTGTCCTTCCATTATAAGCGAGGGCACTTGTCCATTTGATTTTGTCAACATAAAATCTTTAGCACTCAGTTTATTGAAGTACTCAATATCATTATCGTTTAATTGATAAAGAGATATTGCAATACCAAGTCCAGTTGAAGATTGTCTAGCATCAGCCATAACTATGGAATAATTCTCATCGTTGTATGCTAAATCTTTATAACTCTCAGGCAATTCTCCAGTAAGATTCTTTTTATTATAAATCAAAGTGACATATCTTTCATTGACAAAGAAGTAATTATGATTCTCTAGTTTAAATTCATCGGCAATCATCTCTGAATTCTTGATGTCGATGCTATCTAACAATCCTTCATCATCCAGCATATTGTAGATTAACGGGTCCGAACCGAATACAACATCAGCTTGAATCTGACCTGCTTCTTTTTCAGTCCATACCTTGCTGCGCAACTGTCCACAACTCATTATTAAGAAATCTGCCACATCGCCTCTATCAGTCTCAAATTCCTCTTCAAGTTTATTTATCATATTTTCCGGCCCTGATATGTAAACTGTTATTCTTTTATCAGTAGGCTCTGTTGTTTCTTCATCCTCTTGATCAGTTTCAACATTTTGATTGACTTCAACATTTTGATCGGTTTGAGCGTTTTGATTAGATTCGAGTTGATTATTAGCACAACCTACTAAAGATAGTGTCAAGACTGCAATAACCAATATTATAATTTTTTTCATATTTCCTCCTCTTATTAGTAATGATAATCATTATCATGTAAATGATAGCATAAACCTATAGTTATATCAACTAATAAAAGCAAATTATTTTATATCATCAAAACGAGGAAGATTATGGAGTACTTAATACCGCGTTTATAAAGAATATTCTATACTACAAACATTATTTAAACATTATCAATCCATTAGCAAAATAATTAATTCAAAAAACAAAACTGACCTAAAGCATTCTGTAAGCCAGTTTTTCTTTTGGTGCCGAAGGCGGGACTTGAACCCGCACGCTCCGAAGAGCTTCGGATTTTGAGTCCGACGCGTCTGCCAATTCCACCACTTCGGCAAGCAACAAAAATATAAT
>DAOURC010000160.1 GCA_030625285.1 Eubacteriales bacterium | reverse complement strand
TTTATCGATGCATATCTAAGACAAAAGCTTAAGTAGCCTGAGAATTATATTCTTAGGTTTCTTTGTGAGGAGTAATGATTTGAATAGAATATTGGTAACCGGTGGAGCGGGATTTATTGGATCTCATTTTATAAATTCAATTTTAAATGAAAACAAGGACATCGATATAATAAATTTTGATGCACTTACCTATGCTGCAAATTTAAATAATATAAAGGATACAAGTAAATGTACGTTTATTAAAGGGAATATTGTTGACGATGATGATTTGAATGATCTATTCAATCGTTATTCGTTTGATGCGGTCATAAATTTCGCTGCTGAAACCCATGTAGATAAAAGCATTGAAAATCCATTTATATTTACAGAAACCAATCTATTGGGATTTCAGAAATTGTTTTATAAAGCTATGGACAATAAGGTCAAGAGATTTATTCAGATTTCAACTGATGAAGTATATGGTCCAAATGAAAATTTTGAGATTTTTGATGAGAATTCTCCGCTTAAACCAGACAATCCATATTCAGCTAGTAAAGCGGGAGCTGATATGATTATCAAATCCGCTATGAATACATTTGGGTATAAAGGGATTATTGTGAGAAGTTCGAATAATTATGGAATAAATCAATATCCTGAAAAACTGATACCGTTGAGTATTAAAAGGTTGATTTCGGGAGAGAAAATAAAACTCTACGGAGATGGGAATCAAAAAAGAGATTGGCTGAGTGTAACTGACAATGTAAATATAATCAAGAAAATCTTGTTTAACGGCAATGACGGAGATATTTATAATATCTGCACAGGTGTCGAGAAGAAGAATATAGATGTAGCCAAACTGATAATTAAATCAGTCAATGAATTATTGGGAACGAATTATAGCGAATTCAACGATATTGAATTCATTGAAGATAGAAAAGGGCACGATTATAAATATACCATGTCCAGTGCCAAGATGATGAGAGAAATTGGAGTTTCCAGTTTCAATGATTTTGATAGTGGTATTAATGATGTTGTAAGACATTATTTGATTAAATACGGGGTGCTTGATGAAAATACCATTTAATAGTTCCTTTGTAGATGAAAATGATTTCAAGTATTTATATGAAGAAATCGATTACAAAACGGAACTTGAAAGACGTTTTTTAGAGGAATTCAATATAAACAGGAGCTACTTCACAACATCTTGTTCAAGTGCACTCGATATGGCTGCTCAGGTTATAGAAATCAAAGAAGGGGATGAAGTGATATTGCCTTCATTTACCTATGTGACGACAGCTATGGGATTTGTTAAAAGAGGTGCAAAATTAGTATTTGCGGATATTTGTGAAGATACTTTTACAATCGATACAGATGATGTAAAAAGAAAAATAACAAATAAGACAAAAGCTATCGTGCCTGTTCATTATGCTGGAGTATCAGCGGATATGGATATTCTAACCGAGCTTTGCTCAAATGAAAATATTTATCTCATAGAAGATGCAGCCCAAGGAGTAGATGCGAAGTATAAAGATAGATACTTAGGTACAATAGGAGATATTGGCACATATAGTTTTCATAGTACAAAAAACCTTTCGTCTGGTGAAGGTGGTGCGTTTATACTCAATAATAAAACGCTAGAAGAAAAAACCAATGTGGTTTTTGAAAAAGGAACGGATAGGCATGCTTTTATTAAAGGGATTGTAGATAATTATTCTTGGAAGGATTTTGGAGGAAGCTACGAGATGTCATCGTATTTGATGGCGATCTTATTGGGACAGATGGATAAAAAAGATGTTATTTACAAAGAAAGAAAAAGAGTCTATGAATATTATAAGATGCTTTTAGGGGATTTTGATAAAATCAGGTTAACTGAAATTCCTGAATATGCTAAATCGAATTATCATATATTTTCTTTTTTAATGAATAGCGAAGAGGAAAGGAATTCATCTATAATGAGGTTGAAAGAAAAAGGAGTTGAGGCATCCTTCCACTATCAACCACTTCATTTATCGACTTTCGGAAAGAAAATGGGTTATAGTGAATATGATTTGCCGATTACAGAAAAAGTAGTTAAGCAAATATTAAGATTACCGATATATCCGTCTTTAAAGAATGAGGATATTGAATATATAGTAAATAATATTAAAAAAATAGTTGGAGGTAAATAATGAAATTTATTATTGATAAAATCGCAGCAGAATTAAAAATCAAACCTATTCAAGTTCAGAAGACAATTGAAATGATTGACGAAGGAAACACTATTCCTTTTATTGCTAGATATCGTAAAGAAATTCACGGTGGACTTGATGATGAAATATTGAGAAACTTAGATGAGAGATTAAAGTATTTAAGAAATCTCGAATCGAGAAAAGAAGAGGTTATAAGATTAATCGACGAGCAGGGAAAACTGACAGATGAACTCTTGAAAGAAATAAAATTAGCGGAAGTGCTTCAAAGAGTTGAAGATTTATATAGACCTTATAAGCAGAAAAAAAGCACAAGGGCATCAAAGGCGAAAGAAAGAGGTTTAGAACCCCTTGCAGTGCTTATAATGAGTTTCTTGTTTACGGGAGATATTGAAAAAGAAGCAGAGAAATTTATAGATGAAGAAAAAAAAGTCTTGATTGCCAAAGATGCGCTAGATGGAGCCAAGGATATAATTGCGGAGCATGTATCTGATAATGCAAATTATAGAGCGTGGATCAAGAAATTCATTCACCAAAACGGAAAAATTATATCTGAAGCTGTAAAAAAGGAAGAAAAAACAGTTTACGATATGTATTATGATTATGACGAGAGTGTTAAAACTATTGCAAATCACAGAGTTTTGGCTGTTAACAGAGGTGAAAAAGAAGGAGTACTAAAAGTAAAATTATCTTATGATGAAAATAGAGTTGTCAAATATATTATTGAAAATGAAATCATAAAAGAAAATAATGCCACGAATTCTTTCTATATAGAAGCTATTGAAGATTCTTTTAAAAGATTGATTTCTACATCTGTAGAGCGTGAAATCAGGAGCAATTTATCAGAAATTGCAGAAGAAGACGCTATTAAGGTATTTGGAAAAAATAGTAAACCGCTTTTGCTTCACCCGCCTATAAAGGGAGCGAAGGTTTTAGGAATAGACCCATCGTTTAGAACAGGTTGTAAACTTGCTGTTATTGATGAATTTGGTAAATTCATAGACTATGCGACAATCTATCCGAATCAACCTCAAAATGAGATTGAGAAATCCAAAAAGGTTATCAAGGAAATCATCGATAAGTACGAT
>DAOURC010000127.1 GCA_030625285.1 Eubacteriales bacterium | reverse complement strand
CTTATTCTAAAAAATCTTTTAATTTTTTACTTCGACTTGGGTGTTTCAATTTTCTAAGCGCTTTCGCTTCAATCTGTCTAATACGCTCCCTAGTAACTTCAAATCTCTTGCCAACTTCTTCTAACGTTCTAGATCTTCCATCTTCAAGACCAAATCTAAGTTTTAATACCTTTTGCTCCCTTGGAGTAAGTGTATCCAAAACTTCAATAAGTTGCTCTCTAAGCATTGAAAACGCTGCAGCTTCAGCAGGGGCAGGCGCATCACTATCTTGAATGAAGTCTCCCAAGTGAGAATCTTCCTCTTCACCGATAGGTGTTTCTAAAGATACAGGTTCTTGAGCAATCTTTTGAATTTCTCTAACCTTCTCTACCGTAATTCCCATCATTTCAGCAATTTCTTCAGGTTTCGCCTCTCTTCCAAGCTCTTGAAGCAACTGTCTTGAAACCCTTGTCAACTTGTTGATTGTCTCGACCATATGTACGGGAATTCTAATAGTTCTCGCTTGGTCTGCAATAGCTCTCGTAATAGCTTGGCGAATCCACCAAGTCGCATAAGTACTAAATTTATATCCCTTGGTATAATCGAACTTCTCAACAGCTTTTATCAATCCCAAGTTTCCTTCTTGAATAAGGTCTAAGAACAACATCCCTCTTCCAACATATCTTTTAGCGATACTTACAACTAAACGCAAGTTAGCTTCACAAAGTTTTTTCTTTGCCTCTTCATCGCCATTTTCCATTCGTTTTGCCAACACGACTTCTTCTTCTCCTGTCAACAATCTAACTTTTCCAATTTCCTTTAAATACATCCTGACAGGGTCATCAATATTGACTCCCTTAGGTAAAGCTATTTCAGCTGCTTTTTTTTCCTTTTTAGCTGTTTTAGCAGTATTAGCTGTATTAGCTGTATTAGCATCATTTTCTGTATCATCGGCATCGATATCCATAGCATCGAAGTCTTCATCATCCAATACTGTAACATCAGCATCAGCAATCATAGTATATACATCTTCAACTTGATTTTTATTTAAATCAAATGTAGATAGAGAGTCACTAATTTCTTTAAATGTCAATTCACCCTTGTCTTTTCCTAGTGTAATTAAAGACTCAAGAGCATCTGACAATTCAGCTTTTGTCTTTTTTTGTTTTGCCATTTCGACTCCCTCCTTTCTAATTTCTTTTTTTATTGATTCTTGCTATTTGACTGTTTATATCAAGTTGCAGTTTTGCATACTTAATTTTCAACTCACTATATTTTGAGCTCTCCTTATCTATATTAGATAAAGTCTTTTTACTTTCCTCTTTTATTCTTTCAAGCAATCTTAATTTATCAGATAACAACAATTCAAAATATATTTTTTCAACTTCCCTTATTCCACTTGAAACCTTTATATATCCATCGGTATTATTAGCGATTTTCAGCATTTCAATCTCTTCAATCGATAAAATATCAATTGCTTTATTTATATCAATTTCATCGTAAAGCAAAATAAAATCTGTCACTTCCTTCAAAATTTTAAAATTAAATTCATTGAAATCATGTCTTTCTTTTAATGAATTTAAATAATTTCTTTCATGAATAAACACTTCAAACAGTCTTTGATATAATTTCACATCTTTTGATTGTAACACAACATCCTCGGATTTGTCATTTTCTTTTTCATTTTTCTTAACATATTTTAATTCCTTGACTAAATTCGACAATGACAATCCGGTTTCTTCAGAAATCTTTTTTACATACAGCTCATACTCTATATTGTTGGTAATTTCACTGAACAACGACCTGATTCGATCAATGTACTCGATAATATCAGATTTAATCGAAAAATTTAAGCCTTCTTTATAATAATCAAGCATATATTCCATAGCATCTTGAGCTTCGTCTATCAATTTTTGCAATTCATCTTTTCCATATTTCAATATAAATTCATCAGGATCCAATCCGTCTTGAAGCGAAAGAACCTTTACTCTAACTGAAAATGGTCTTAATACTTCAATCGCCCGCCTAGTTGCTTTTATACCAGCCTGATCCGAATCATATAAGAGCACAACTTCTTTTGCATAACGTTCGATAAGCTTACCATGGCCTTCTGTCAGCGAAGTTCCAAGGCTTGCCGCAACATTGTAAATACCCTTGTCATATAGAGAAATAACATCCATATAACCTTCTACAATTACAATCTGCTTGTTGTCGCCTAAAAAGTTTTTTGCATAATTCATGCCATATAAATTAAAACTTTTATTGAATATGGGAGTATCGGGAGAATTAAGATATTTTGGCATAGTATCATCCATAACACGTCCGCCAAAGCCTATTACCCTTCCTCTAATATCAAAAATAGGAAACATTATTCGATTCCTGAATCTATCATAATATCCAGTCGAATTATCACGTTTAATGATCAACCCTGATTTTTCTAAAATATTGTCAGTGAATTTTTTCCTTAGATTCTTCAAGATGAAATCCCACTCATCCGGTGCAAATCCAAGACCGAATTTTCTCATCGTCTGAGGCATTAAGTTCCTATTGACAAGATATTCATAAGCACCTTTATTGCTTTTTAAATTATTATAAAAACCTTTTGCCGCAACTTTATTAATAACAAATAATTGTTCCTGTTCATCATGACTCTTAGTGTCATATTTTTTTACTAGATACTCATCAAGATTAATTGAGTATCTATCTCCAATTTGTTCAATGGCATCAATAAAATCTAGATTTTCTATTTGCATTACAAAAGAAATCGCCGAGCCTGATGCCCCACATCCGAAGCAATGAAAAATCTGCTTTTCTTCAGAAACTACAAATGATGGAGTTTTTTCAGAATGAAATGGGCACAGTGCCTTATAATTTCTTCCTGTTTTTTTTAATGGTAAATATGAACTAACCAGATCAACTATATTCACTTTTTCTAAAACTATATCAGCTATGCCATCTACATAGTGTTTCCCCATAATTCACCACCAATTTATACACAATCCTTATAATTTATTCGACAAAAACTTGTATAACCCTTTAATTTAAACAAAGTTTAAATTTTCAGATAACTCTTTCGGATGCCAAAAGCTCTGCTTACTTCCAAAACTTAGGCACAAATATATCAAGATATTTATTGATGGCATATCTATCCGTCATGCCCGCAATATAGTCTCTAATTGCATCATCATTCTTGCCACTCTTGTAATCCTCATATCGCTCCAAACTCATTTCTTCGGGTTGCTGTTGAAAATAATAGTATAAAGCATTGATAATATGTTTCGCTCTTCCCTCTTCTGATTTGGCATTGATATTTAAATATACTTTATCGAACATGAAATCTCTCAGTTTGTTTGTGTATTCAAGTATTTTAGGACTCATTGAAATACTGTCTTTGTCATTGGAATAAGCGATGATATCATTAATCATCAAATCAATTCTCTTTGAATGAGTATCACCTAGTACGCTGATGATTTCTTCCGGCAAATCTTCAGGTTTGAGCACCTTGGCTCTCAATGCATCGTCGATATCGTGGTTTATATATGCAATTCTATCGGAGATTTTTACAATTTGTCCTTCTAACGTAATTGGAACATTAGGTCCATTGTGGTTTAATATTCCGTCTTTCACTTCAACCGTTAAATTCAATCCCTTAAAAGGTTTATTTGTAACCTCCAAGTATTCTACAACTCTCAAACTTTGCTTATTATGTGAAAACCCACTGGGTTTATGTATTTCATTGAGTTCATATTCCCCACTATGT
>DAOURC010000092.1 GCA_030625285.1 Eubacteriales bacterium | reverse complement strand
TACCTTATGAATCAATGCTAGAGAGATTCGAGATTAAAATGGAACATAACAGCATGTTGAATTATCTACCTATACTGAATGAATATATGGAATTTAAAAAGTCGTCTAGCTAGACGACTTTTCTACTTCTGCAAATGCATTTGAAAGCTTTGCAAATTCTTCTACTGAAAGCTTTTCTCCTCTTTCACCAGGATTGATTCCCGATAATTCAAGGGCTTTCCGTACATTATCTTTCTTAAACTCATTTGAAAGTGCATTGAGCAATGTTTTTCTTCTAGTGCTGAAAGCACCTTTTATAGTTCTTAAAAACATTTTATGATTTACTACATTTACTGACGCGTCCTCATAAGGAACCAGTTTTAATACAGACGAGTTGATATTCGGCTCCGGTACAAACGCTCCCTTGGGTACTTCCAAGACCAGCATGGGCTTTGCATAGTACTGAACAGCAACCGAAATAGTTCCATACACCTTGTTTCCAGGCTTTGAGACAATACGCTCAGCAACTTCCTTTTGCATCATCACAATCATAGATTGAAACTCAAAATTTGATTCTAGGAATTTCATTATGATTGGAGTCGTTATATAATACGGTAAATTTGCAATTATCTTAGGCTTTTTATCAGGAAAATATTTTTCCTTTAATTCATTAAGATCAATCTTTAAAATATCTTCATTGATGATTTCAATATTATCGTAGTCACTTAAAGTTTCATTTAGAATCGGAATTAAATTCTTATCAATTTCTACAGCTATGACCTTCCCGGCTTTCTGAGCGATACCTTCAGTCATAACACCAATTCCAGGCCCGATTTCAATGACTACATCATCTTTAGTCAATTCACCTTGCTCTATGATATCATTGACTACATTATCGTCTTTTAGAAAATTCTGTCCTAAAGATTTTGTAAATCTAAATCCATATTTTTTTATTATCTCATTAATTTTTTTTGACGAAGATAATTTATCACTCATGATTTCCCACTTCCTTTAAAGCCTTTTCAAAGTCTTCTCTTTTAATTCCGTATCCATTCAATCTATTGAGAAACTGCTTGCCATTAGCATAGCCTATCCCTAGAATTTTGCCTACATCATTTCTTTTAGTCGCCGAATCTTTTGCTCCTGTCAGTCCATTTTTCACCAAATCGCTTTGACTGAATTCTTGTTTTAGCGTTTTTTCAAATCTATGAACTTTTTTGAGCGCATCGATAATCGCTTTTCCACCGGCGTTTTCAACACCGATGTTATCATCCTTCAGAGCATCCTCTTTTGAGATAAATGCGTGTTTGGCACCGGGAACTTCTTTATTGATTCTCTTTCTAATCTGCTCACCTGCATAATCGGGATCTGTAAATATTATTATACCCCTGTTCTTAGCAGCAAGTTTTATGCGATTTATTGTTTCTCTCTTAATTCCGAAGCCATGAGTAATAATCATCTCAGCATCGATGTACTGTTTTAAATTTATAACATCATCCCTGCCTTCAACGACTATTACTTCATTGATTTTCATTTTCATTAATAAAACCTCTTTACTCTATCTTAAATATTCTCTTTGCGTTATCATAGGTAATCTTTGCTACCTCATCAAAAGAAATGCCTCTTATTCCAGCTATAGTCATAGCGACAAACCGAACATACTCTGGTTCATTTCTCTTTCCCCTGAATGGATCTGGAGTCAAATAAGGGCTGTCCGTTTCTATAAGCAATCTATCTAAAGGAACAACAGCTGCTGCTTCTTTTGCTTTTCTGGCGTTTTTAAAAGTAACAGGACCCGCAAAGGAAATATATGCACCTTTTTTTACATATTCCAAAGCCAACTCTTTACTCCCAGAATAACAGTGCATAACAACCCCTGTTTCAAAAGCATCGACTTTCGTCAAGATATCCATTACATCTTGATGAGCGTCTCTATCGTGAATAATCACAGGCAATCTAAGTTCCTTTGCTAAAAGCAATTGCTCTTCAAACCATTTTTTTTGAATATCTCTTGGTGAAAAATCATAATAGTAGTCAAGTCCGATTTCACCGATAGCTTTGACTTTTAAATTTTTCGCCAGTCCCTTGATCATATCTAAAGTCATATCATCCATATTCTTAGTATCGTGAGGATGAATCCCCACAGCGCTATAGATAAAATCATACTTTTTAGATAATTCCACACCGCTAAGGGATGATTCAAGTGAAGCGCCTGGAAGCATAATAAGCTCCACTCCACTTTCAAAGGCTCGCATTATCATTTCATGTCGATCATCTTCATACCTTTTATCATTTACATGAGCGTGAGAATCAAATAACATATTTCGCCCCCTAACTTATAGGTGTTCCAGATTCAAAATCTACTGTCACAAGTTTTAAATCCTTATCATCGCATGCTGCAAGTATCATTCCTTGACTTAGTACGCCTCTTAACTTAACTGGTTTCAAGTTGGCAACCAAAACAACTTTCTCTCCAATAAGTTCCTCAATTTTAAAATACTCCGCAATCCCAGATACTACTTGTCTTTTTTCATTTCCTACTTTTAACTGCAGTACTAATAATCTATCTGCCTTGGGATGTTTCTCTACCGAAACTATTTCAGCAACTCTTAAATCCATTTTGGTAAAATCATCTATAGTGATTTCTTCTTTAAATACCATAAATACCATTTTCTCTTCAGGTTTTTCATTTAAACTTCCAAGATACTCAAGCTCCTCGGAAACATCGATTCTAGGGAATAAAACAGCGATTTTTTCGACCTTTGTATTATTCTTGGTCAACCCATATTCAGATGAAGAACTCCACAATCTCAGACTGTCTTCCGCTCCAAACGCATCGAGAATTTTAGTGGAAGTGTGCGGTAAAAACGGACTAATCAAAGCAGCTATTATTCGAATACTCTCCGATAGGTTATAAAGCACATTATCGAGTTCATCTTTTTTTGCTTCATCCTTAGCTAAAATCCAAGGTGATGTTTCATCGATATATTTATTTGTTCTTCTAACAAACTTCCAAATTTCCTCTAACGCATTGCTAAAATCTAAATCATCTACTCGTTTTTCAACTAATTCTCTAGTTCCTATCGCCAAATCAATTAAACTTTGATCAAATTCAGATTCAAATTCACTTGTTATAACAACTCCGTTATTATATTTATGAATCATTGCAATAGTTCTACTCACCAAGTTTCCTAAATCATTTGCAAGATCGGAATTGAGTCTATTTAGTAAAACTTCATTTGTGAAAAGACCATCTTGTCCAAAAGAGTACTCTCTCATCAAGAAGTATTTTATCGCATCAACACCGTAACGCTCTATTAGAATCACTGGATCTACTATGTTTCCCTTGGATTTTGACATCTTTCCACCGTCAAGCAAAATCCACCCATGTCCAAATACTTTTTTTGGAACCGGCTCGTCTAAAGCCATCAAAATAGCAGGCCAAATAATTGTATGGAATCTCACAATTTCCTTTCCAACTAAATGAACATCAGCCGGCCAGTAATTTTTATATTTTCCTTCTTTATCATCTGGATAACCAAGTGCCGTAATATAATTGCTTAGAGCATCAAGCCATACATAGATAACATGACCCTCATCAATCGGAACAGGAATTCCCCAGTCGAAACTTGTTCTACTGATAGACAAATCATCTAATCCTTGTTTGATGAAGTTGTTGACCATCTCATTGACTCTTGATTTCGGTTGTAGAAAATCTGTGTTTTCCAGTAAATCCAACAATCTATCTTGATATTTCGACAATCTAAAGAAATATGTCTCTTCTTTTGTCTTTTGAACATCTCGTCCACAGTCGGGGCATTTGCCGTCGACTAGCTGCGTCTCAGTCCAAAATGATTCACAAGGCGTACAATATAACCCCTCGTACTCACCTTTATAAATATCACCTTTTTCATAAAGTTTCATAAATATTTCCTGAACGCTTTTTTCATGATAATCATCAGTTGTTCTTATGAAATGATCATACGATATTTCCATCTTTTCCCATAGTTCTTTTATCTCAGATACAATTTGATCCAGGTATTCTTTAGGTTCTAAACCTTTACCTTTTGCAACATTTAAAATTTTCTCGCCGTGCTCATCGGTTCCAGTCAAAAACATGACATCATAACCTTGAGCTCTTTTAATTCTCGCTAATACATCTGCCGCAACAGTTGTATAGGTATGCCCGATATGTAGCTTTGAACTCGGATAATATATCGGAGTCGTAATATAAAATGTCTCTTTATTCAAATAACTCACCTCTTTCAAAAAATAAAAAAATACCTTTCTATTCCCTTAGGGACGAAGATATTCGCGGTACCACCCTATTTTATCGATTAATCACTCAATCGACCTCAATGTGTCTTGACACAGCTTTATAACGGTAGCTATCCGAACTGAGTTCACTCAATCTGCTCCAAGACCATATTCAATAAG
>DAOURC010000130.1 GCA_030625285.1 Eubacteriales bacterium | reverse complement strand
CATAGTTGTTTCGACAGCCATACCGCTCACTGTGATGATGACTTTTGCTGCAATGTATTTCGGAGGAATTAGATTGCATCAAATATCGATAGCTGCTTTGATCATTTCACTAGGAATGTTGGTTGATAATGCGATTGTTATTAGTGATTCCATTCAAGTTCAGATCGATCACAAGGGAAATGATTATTTGTCTATTCATAAAGGTGTTACCGATGTAAGCGTACCTGTGTTGACGTCAACGCTTACAACTGTGTTTGCATTTGTACCACTGCTTATGCTGAAAGGCGTTGCTGGTGAATATATATTTACACTTCCTTTGATAATTATCATTGCGCTATTGGCGTCTTATTTGATTTCAATCTTTTTCACACCTGTTTTTTCATCGATAATATTATCTAAAAAACAAAATAAAAAAGAAAAAAAACATTTCTTCAAAAATATCGCGTTATCGATGTTGAGGTTTTTTTTAAGACAAAGGGGTTTATTGTTATTTATTCTACTGATAGTTATTATATTCACTGTTTATATAGGAAAAGAAATAGGGCTGCAATTTTTTCCGTATGCAGACTCAGATACTATATATATGAATATCAAATCTGAGAATCAACAGGATTTAGAATATACCGAGAAAAAAACAAAGGCGATATTGGAAGTATTGTCGAATGAAAACTATATAATAGAAACCATAGCTTCTATTGGAAATGGATTGCCGAAATTTTATAATACATTGATACCATTAAGCCAGTCCAAAGATGTAGCTCAAGTGTATATCAAATTAGATTTGAAAAACTTGCTGAGTGAGTTTGAAGGTATCTCGGAATACAATTCATATTTAAAAAACAAATTAGTAAGAAATGTAAGTGGAGTTGATATTTCGATTAATCAATTAGAACAAGGAGAACCTATCGGGAGTCCTGTAGTGTTGATTGTGAGCAGTGACCAACATGAAGATTTAGCGCAGTACTCTGAATTGATCAAAGAGAATTTGCTTTCTATCAATGGAGTTAAAGATGCACATGATGATGCAAATGCAAAAGAGCTATATTATGAAATTACTCCTAAAGAAGAGGAAATTGAGATTTATGGTATATCGCAGGCTCAAATCAGGTCGGAAATCGCTTTGGCAATCGGTAGTTATGATTTTAAGGATATCGAGATTGAAGATGATGTAAGAAATATTCAATTAAAAAGCGATGCCAAGACAATAAGCGATCTTAAAAACATATATGTTTTCAATCAAAATCATCAAAGGGCGAGTTTAAGCCAATTGATTGATTTGAATGTTTCAAGTCAAGTTTCTAGAATCAACAAATATGAACGATTGACATCTGTGACAATATTCGGCGATCTTGAAAAATGGGCCAACCCGTATAAAGTCGAGAAGGAATTGAAAGAATTAATTGCTAAAGAAAATTATCCTGTTAAAATTAAATATGATGGGGAACTTAGCAAAATTGTACGATACTTTGGAGACATTGGTGTTTTAGCACTATTTTCAATGATTTTGATAATGGTCATTCTATTGATTCAATTCAATTCAATGAAAAAAGTGTTTATAATATTGATAACAATACCTGTTGCAAGCATAGGTTCTATATTGGGATTGAAAATAACAGGATATCCGCTTTCGTTTACTTCTCTTTTCGGTATCGTGAGTCTTTTCGGTATTGTTGTAAATAATGCCATAGTATTATTGGATTTTATCGATAAAGAAATAAAAAGCGGATATGAAATATATTTTGCAGTAGAAAATGCTGTTTCAAGAAGATATAGACCGATTATGTTAACGACGATTACCACGGTATTTGGTTTGTTGCCATTAGCGTTTTCGAATAGTTCGTTATTTGAACCTATGGCAATTGCATTGATCTTCGGATTGTCGTTTTCAACCTTATTGACATTAGTAGTAATTCCTGTTATTTTTACATTGTTGTTTGATACCGGTAAAAAGAATAAAGTTAGTCGAAAATTCAATAATTTATTAAAAATCAAGGAGGAAATATGGAGAGAGATATAAAAGAAATTTTGTTGACTGAAGAAGATATTCGGAAAAAAGTCGATGAACTAGGTGAAAAAATCACAAAAGACCACCAGAACGAAGATTTGATACTGATAGGAGTATTAAAAGGTGCAAATGTATTTATGAGCGACTTGATGAGAAAAATTAATAAATCGATAGAGATTGATTTTATTTCAGTATCGAGTTATGGTCATTCAACAGAGAGTTCTGGAGTTGTTAGAATTCTGAAAGATTTAGATTCTGAGATAGAAGGTAAAAATGTAATAATTGTCGAAGATATCATCGATTCTGGTTTGACATTGAATTATTTAGTGCAAAATTTTAAAACAAGAAAACCGAAATCAGTTAAAATCTGTACTTTATTAGATAAACCCGAAAGAAGAAAAGTGGATATTAAAATCGATTATAAAGGTTTTGTCATTCCAGATGAATTCATCGTCGGATATGGAATAGATTACGCTGAAGGATACAGAAATTTACCGTATGTGGCAACTTTGAAAGAAGAAGTGTATTCTTAAATGAAAATAGTGATATTAAATGCTAGTCCACGAAAAGAAGGAAACACTAATAAAGCACTTACGTATTTACTAGAGCGTTATAAAAGTGATGATATCAGTTCGTTCGATTTAGTTGATTATGATATCAAACATTGCATGGGGTGCCTCAATTGTTCAAAAACAGGGGAGTGCGTCTTTGGTGATGATATGGACATTATTTATGATGCAATCGATGCTGCTGAATTATTGATTTTTACAACTCCTGTATATTTCAATTCGGTTACTTCTATTGGAAAACAAGTGATCGATCGCTTTCAACGAAATTATGCAAGAAGATTCATTTTAAAAAGCAAACCGAAAGTCGATGCAGATAAAAAAGGAATCTTATTTGCAACAGCGGGTTCAAAAGAAAAAAATCATGAATTCGATGGAGTAAGGATGCCTGTGGATTTAATGTTCAAGGCAAATGGTATAAGAGAGTATGAAACCATAATTGTAGAAGATGCAGATAAACATGATATAGAAAATATTTTTTAAAATTGTATACATTATATTGAATATTATTAATAACAATATATAATAGATATGATGAAGAATTTTAGGAGGTATTATTGTGGATAAAAAGTTAGTACCAGTTGGAGTATCAAATAGACATGTACATTTAGGTAAAGCAGACATTGATGCATTGTTTGGTGAAGGTTATGAATTAACTGTTATGAAAGATTTAACTCAACCTGGACAATATGCTGCAAATGAGAAAATTGAGATAGTTGGACCAAAAGGCAGTTTAGTTGCAAGAATTTTAGGACCGGCTAGAAAGACAACTCAGATAGAAATTTCTAAATCTGATCAATTCGCAATTGGAGTTATTGCACCAGTAAGAAATTCAGGAGATTTAACTGGAACACCTGGTGTTAAAATAGTTGGACCAAAGGGATCGGTTGAATTAGAAGAGGGTACAATTATTGCATCAAGACATATACATATGCATACTAGAGATGCTGAAAAATTCAACATTGAAGACAACAGCTATGTAGACGTTAAAGTTTCTGGTGAAAGAGGATTGATATTCAGCAATGTACTTGTTAGAGTCAATAAAGATTACGTATTAGATATGCATCTTGACCTTGATGAAGCAAATGCAGCAGGTCTAAGAAATGGAGAACTAGTACAAATTTTATAAGCGAGGA
>DAOURC010000102.1 GCA_030625285.1 Eubacteriales bacterium | reverse complement strand
CATATCCTCTTGTGATGGTCTCATGACGTCATCAACATCACTTAGCTGATAATGGACCCTTTGTACTTTTCTACTCATTAAAATCACTCTTTCAAGGTTTAATAACTACTGGCATCTAATCTATACCCTTTATTATCAATTAATTCTATATTAGCTGCTGGATTCATTAAATAATTCCATTAAATATTTCTTTGTATTTAAGTACTCTTTCTTTTCATAATCATATCCAAGCGAAGAAGTAAGTTTTTCACCAATTTCATTTGTCAAGTCGATCATTTCAAATAGAGCCTTCCACATATCAGCAATTTCTTTTCCAGAAAAACTTTTTAAATATTTTTCATATTCTTCGTCTGACAAGTATTTATAATAATATTTTCCAAACATCCCTGGATTGACTTTCCAATCGTGATTCGTTCCGATATACCAATCTATTATTTTGTGTAAATCTTCTCTCATCACTTGATCAAACATGCATTTAGCATATGGGATTTGTTTTCTACAAAGACCCTTGCCGACATTTGTCGAACACCAAAAAATATTATTGATTCTGTCATACATCTCGATTTCTGTTGGTTTCTTAACATAATAGCTCTCTTCAGTAGGTTGTTTGGAATTGTCAAATAAATCGTCTTTATCCAGCAATACGATTTCCAAGCTATCATGCTGCATATCATTTATGTCCTTTAAACTGAAAAACGTTAAATCGATCCTGAAATTTTCTACAAACTGCATCAAAAATATTTCTGCTAGATCATCGCCGAATTCCAATTGATTATGTTGCATTATTAGAATTTCCCCGAAATGATTTATCCACTCTTTATTTTCTGAATACACCTTCGGATTTGATACCAAAAATGCAATATCATAATCGCAATACTTATCTAATATTATATTGGAATTCGTTCTAGAACCAGTCATGAAAACTGCACGGACATCGCTGCTGTTTCTAGCGAATTCTAATATTCTATCTAAAATCTTATCTTCATAATTCATAGAACACCTCATACTTTGATTGATATTTGATAGTATTATCTATTTACATATTACCATAATTAAGGATAATATTAATCTTTCAATGATTATTGTTTTAAATCTATTTTTTTGCCGCCCATCTCACAATGCCCTATTGGTGTTATCTGGCACAGTAACTGTGCAAAGCACCATTTAAATGGGTACTATATATATAATGGCTGCAAAATTAAAAAATTATTAGTTTTATGAACTTGATTTAAACATTGTGAGGTGACTTGTATGCAAACGAAACAGCGATTGACCAAGGCTTATAACAATGCACGAATTGTGTCTATCGATGAAAATTCCAAATATATTTTTTTCAGTGATTGTCATAGGGGTGATGGAAGTCTTTCGGATGAATTTGTAAGAAATAAAAACATTTTCATTCATGCTCTTGAATACTATTACAAGCACGGCTTTGTCTATGTGGAAGTCGGTGACGGAGATGAGCTTTGGGAACATCGAAATGCCAAACATATAATAACGGCAAACAGGCATGTATATTCAGTCATTAGAAAATTTCATTCCAAAGATCGGCTAATTATACTTTACGGGAATCACAACATATATTTGAAAGATCAGGAGTATGTCGTTAAAAATTATTATGAATATTACAATACTTATAAAGAAATCACTCAAGATTTTCTAAAGGGTCTACAACCTATTGAAGCATTGATATTAAGATGTGAAAAAACTGGTCAGGAGATTTTAACTGTCCACGGTCATCAGGGGGATTTCTCAAACGATCAATTATGGGTGTTAAACATGCTTTCACTTAAATATTTCTGGAGATTTTTACATGCGTTTGGTGCTAGAAATCCTGCAAGTCCAGTAAAAAATCTTCATAAACAGCATAAAATCGAGAAAAATTTCAATAAATGGATCAACGAGAATCGGACTATGCTCATATGTGGTCATACTCATAGGCTTAAATACCCGAAAACTGGAGAACTTCCTTATTTCAATGCAGGTTGTTGCATCTATCCTTCAATTATTACCGGTATAGAAATAATAAACGGAACTATCCAAACGGTTATGTGGAGAGTCATAGCCAATCAATATGGGTATCTTGAGGTTATTAAACAAATCATCAGAGGCCCTAATCCTCTTGAAAAATATGATATAAGATAAATAGGATATAATTGATTGATTTTACTATTCACAAGTGGAGGAACTGTTATGGAACCTCCATTTGTGTTTCACTGAAATAAATGAATGCCACAATGCGAATTGTTTTTAACATTTATTTGACCGAAACCATCCAGACATTCAAAAAACAATGCTTCACTGGATTTTAACCCAACGAAGCGAGAATGTTTATGCCTTAACATGCAATTTTAATAACCTAGTTGAAATCTTTGATTTTGTCGTTGTGACTACCTGGATGTCAGAATGTCCATTTTTGATGTCTAGCACTGGATCAATAATACTAATTCACATTTTTTATACTAATCAGATTTATTACAATAGTTGCTATTCCAGCTATAATAATACTGACAATTATATTTGAAAATATATTCCTTGAATAGAATTCTCTAAATTTATGAAAAATTGTTGCATCTGCTACCCAATCTATTTCAACAATCGAAGTGCTTATAAAATATCCAACAATGAAAAATGCAACAAAAAATGAAATAGTGAATACAATAACGTTTTTTTTGTTTTTATTCATCTCTTTCACTCCTATCTTTGATTTGAATATAATATAAATAGAATCGACTTTGTCTTTTGCTCCATCAAATTTGCTATAAATCAAAACCTATTGAACTCTTTCATTAAAGTCATACGAATTTTTACAATAAAATTGGGACCTTCCGATACATCCCCTTACCTTTAATGCAATTCATTCCAACTTGTGTTTTGCTCAGATACTATAATCCCCCAATGCAATATTCATAAAAAAAACACCGGCAAATTTTAATTACCGATATCTTTAATATGATTACTATTTGAATTTATTTGTTTTTTAGATGGCGTAATTCCAAAATCATAATGTCCGTTTGTTGATATCTATCACCGCTATATTTTAGATTTTTCCCTTTATACTACAATTCCTATTCCATTTCCTCTTTGTGCCTTCTCTAAAGACTTGTTGAACATAAGAATCCCTATAGTAAGTGTCGCTACTGAAAATACAACCATTGCAATAAACGCATTGAACACTTCTAGATTGCCAAGGTTATAGCCGTTCATCATAATCAATCTAATTCCTTTAAGTGCGTATGTATGGGGAACTATATATGATATAAACCTAAGTGATGCTGGAAGCACAGCAATAGGATAATATACTCCTGAAAACAATCTTGCAAGAATATCTGTAATCCAAGTAATAGGTTCTCTTCCTTGCTTTACTTCAAGGGAAAAGAAGCTGCTTGCGCCAATAAGTCCTATCCCGAAACTTGTCATTAGAAAAAGTAAATAAAATAAAACTGCGGTAGCTATGGAAATTTGAGAATTCAATTGAACTCCTATAACAAATATCGCAAACAACAGCACTCCCAATTGAATAATTAAATTATATCCAAACACCCATATTGCTCTGCCGGTTATATATGCCCAGATTCCATAATTGGCTGTATTGTATATTTCCAGTCTTTTATCCCAAAACGCTTTACTCAGACTTTGAAATGGAAGTGTAAGCATTTTCTCTGCATTCTGATAAAAAACAACTCCTATGACCATATATGCTACAAAATCTCCATTATATCCAGACAGTGAACTCGTGGCATAATCCTTAAGGAACAACGATACAAATAACCATATGCTCATATTTACAAATGATTGAACAACTGACAATGCAAAGCTTGTAGGATAATATTTAAATGCCTTGTATTCTAATTTAGTAAATGTCAAACTAGCTCTTAGAAAGTTCATTATGCACCCCCATTCCCGGTCATTTTTGTAAAAACATCTTCTAGCGAATATTCATCTGTATTTACAGAATAAATTTCTTTGCCTTCTCTCCTTAATAACCTTAATGTAAAATCTATCGATATTCTCAATTTGTCCGTCGTCACTTTTAGTGTTTCATTTAAATAATTGCAAGACAAGATATTCTCATGTGTTTGAAGTTCATCAATCAAATCGGATTCGATTTCACTGCACATAATGCTGAAAGAATCATACTTTTGAAGATTGGACCGCAGTTTATCTACAGTGTCACAGCTTATAATCTCTCCTTTATCCATAATTGCAACTCTGTCGCAAAGTTCTTCGGCTTCAAATATATAATGAGTAGTGAGAATAA
>DAOURC010000076.1 GCA_030625285.1 Eubacteriales bacterium | reverse complement strand
ATTGATTATACTGCGCACCTAAATCCATAAGAATCAGGTTGTCTTTTTTAACTTTCGAATCATTTTCAATATGATGAAGGATTACTGCATTTTCTCCCGAAGCCGCTATTGTGTCAAATGCATTACCGTCGGCACCGTTATTTGTAATTGTATAGTTAAAAACAGATTCTGCTTGATATTCATACATTCCTGGTTTTAAATTATTCATTATTTCGTCAATACCTAGTTTAGTTAATGTTATTGCACTTCTAATCTGATCGATTTCATATTCATCTTTTATCATTCTAAATTCACTGACCATATTGTGAACACTCTTAATATTTACATGTAAGAATTTTTCTTTAAATTCTAGTGCGAATTTATGAGAATATGTATGTGATTCATCCCAAGATAATTTTTCTAAATCAAAATATGCAGTTTGTACTTTTCCTTCGTATATTGATTTATTTACATAAGATAAGAAATCTTTTTCATATCCAATTTTATCAATTCCAGATATGCCCCTGGCAATTTCTTTTGTCATTTTTCTACCATACCATTTTTCAACATCGTAATTTGGCTCTTCAATAAATAGTGTTGTCTCGACTTTGTCTTTTGTCTTTAATATCGTCATTGAAAAATTCTCTTTAGTTAAACCAGTAAAATAAAAGAAATTCTTATTTGGTTTAAATTTATATAATGCATCCGCTGTACTCTTTGGCGCCTTTCCAGAAAACAATACAACCATTTCATTGTCATTCAATTTATTTATCAGTTTCTCTCTATTACCTGTAAAAAAATTCATTATATCAAACTCCTCTTTCATATATTTGTAATCAGTATATAAAAAAAATTATATAATTAAAATAACAATACTAAATACTTCAAAAATTTAATAACTTTCAACTTGAACAATGAGCTCGATTTCAACCGCTGCATTACCAGGAAGAGAATTTGTTCCAACCGCCACTCTGGCATGTCTGCCCTTTTCCCCAAATATCTCCTCAAGAACATTTGATGCACCATTAATAACTTTTGATTGTTCTTCAAAATCATCTGTCGAATTGACATATCCAGTCAATTTGACAATCCTTTTTATTTTATCTAAATTTCCAATTTCAGCTTCAACAGCACTAAGCGACCTTAAAATGCATATCTTTGCAGCTTCATAACCTTCATCTTTTGTAAATTCTTTACCTAGTTTTCCCTTATACAATAGTTCGTTACCTTCTTTTGGTGTCTGCCCTGAAACATATATAATATCACCCACTCTAACAGTAGGTACATATACCGCAGCCGGATCAGGTGCTTTAGGCAACTTATATCCATATTTTTCTATATTCATAACTTCTCCTTCTTTAGCATATTGGAAAGATTCTCCATTTTACAATCGCTTGCTTCTAGATCATGTTTTTTTAATGCAGCTGTATACTTTAACCCGCTTCCAGTAACAATGCAAACCACGCTGTCATTTTCTTTAATTTTATCTTGTTTCCTCAGCTTGATTAAAGCCGCCAAGGCAACAGCAGATGCAGGTTGTCCAAATATCCCTTCTTCAGCTTGCGATCTTTGCGCATTTATTATTTCCTCTTCCGTCACAGCTATCGCTGACCCTTTGTTTCTTTTTAACATCCTGAGAACTTGATTGCCACTTGGAGGATAGGGATTTTCAATGGCATGGGCAATTGTATCGGGATCTGAAAATCTTTCAATTGCTTCTTTTCCATCATCAAAGGCCTTAACTATCGGACTGCATCCCAGAGCCTGCGCTATAATTATTTTAGGTATTGTTTTAATAAGTCCCGCATTCTCAAATTCTCTAAAACCCTTTTCAATCCCTCTTACATTCCCTCCAGCACTAGTTGGAACTATAACATAATCAGGCATTTCAAAATCAAGTTGTTCACATATTTCAAATGCAATGGTCTTTGAGCCTTCTACTCTGAAAGGTACATCCGAATTCATAAAATAAATATCATTTTTCTTCCCGATTTCCAAACTTTTATAATAAAGATTTCCATAATCGCCATCAACTTTTATAAGACGAGGAGAATATATCGCTATAGGATTCAATTTTTCATCAGGAATATTGCTATTTACTAAAACACAAGTCTGTAAATTGTTTTTGCTTCCATATGCAGCCACTGAAGGAGCCATATTTCCAGTTGAGACAGTCCCAATTCTCTTGTATCCTATTTTATCAGCATGAATTATACATGCGCTGGTTCCTCTGTCTTTAAACGACCACGTCGGATTTTGCGTCTCGTTTTTAAAGTATATATTTTTAATTCCTATTTCTTTTGCCAATCCATCCGATTTTACCAATGCGGTAAACCCTTCGTTTAATGTCAGTGAATTATCAAATCCATCAAACGGCATAAAATCTCGATATCTATCGAATATCGATTGATTCAATATATTTTCATTTCTAATTTTCCCTATCTTTATCTCTTCAACTTCAAGTGGTTCATTACACTCGTCACATCTTACTTTGAATTCATCAATTAAATATTCTTGTCCACAATTTGTACATATAAGTTTTAAATTTTTCATAATCAACCTCCTTGTAAAAATAATCATATAATTACTTTAAAGTTTTAAATATGCATATTTTGGTATAAATTCTATATAGGGGATGTTTTTATGTATCAAAAACATGAAGCAATTATAATCAGCGCTACAGCTTTTTTTGTATTTGTTTTTTATCTTGCAGATCAGACTTTGCTTTTGAATTATAATTATAAAATAGTAATCAAGTTTCTTCTCCTTGTACTATTTCCTATTGTATATATTTATTGGACACGTGACAATTTTATGGAAAACACATTTGATAAACTATTTGAGCATAATAAATTAATAACTACTTTTTTTAGTATTTCATCTTTCACCATTATATTGATTGCTTATATTATTTTAAACAACTCGCTGTATTTAAACGCCATGTCCCTTGATTTAAAAGAAAAATTTAAAATTTATGAACACAATATCATCTTTTATGGTTTATATATTGTATTCATCAACTCGCTAATCGAAGAATTCTTCTTTAGAGGTTTCATTTTTCTAAATTTAAAAAGAAAAGGGAGAATAAAACTCGCCTATATTGCAAGTGCATCAGCTTTCACTCTTTATCATATCTCTGCATTTGTAACATGGTTTCATTTCGATTTGCTGTTATTAATGATTATCGGTTTGTTTATAGGCGGTATTGTTTTTAACTATATCGCGAGTAAATCCAATAGCATTCTAAATAGCTGGATAATTCATATATCCGCAGATTTAGCAATCATCAGCATCGCATTAATTATTTACACCTCAATATAAAAAGCATACTTAATCAGTATGCCTTTATATTTCATACAACGATTTGATAGAAAGTATATGCGAGCTTCAATCCATAAAATATAATCACAATACCACAAATATAATTTATCACAGTCAGTACTTTGATATTAAAAACATTTTTAAATGAAGTTATTATAGTAGTGATCCCAATAAACCAAGTAAATGAAGCAATGGCAACGCCGACAATAAATATATTGGCATCTGCAATCGGCAATGATGCACGGAAACCACCCAATAGCAACGATCCATCGATAAGTGCTTGAGGATTCAACCACGTGACGGTGAAACATATGGCTATAACTTGTAGAATTGTTTTATTGACATCGATATCACTTTTCAACTTCGGTTTTGATCGGATCAAACTATACCCTATATACATTACAGCAATACTGCCGATGAAAAGCACTACAGCCTTTAAAATTTAAAATTTATCCATGATCAATCCCATACCAAAGAAACAAGCGATCGCCAAGCTGATATCGAAAAATATGGTTATCAATGCAACTTGATATGCCCTTGTTTTATTTTTTGAGACCGCAGTATTTATAACATACATATTTTGCATTCCTATAGGCGCCACATAGGCAATCCCCAGCATGAACCCTTGCAATAAATAATTCAATATTATTCTCCTTCATCTTTTGATGTCAAATCACGAAAATCACTCTCAATGATTTTTGTTAAATCATGAGGATCCAATTCTATCTGCATCCCTATTTGTCCTGCGCTAACAATAATTTTTCGTAACGTTTTTGCTGCTTCATCAATATACGTTACATACTTCTTTTTCATCCCTACAGGAGAACATCCACCCCGAATATAACCTGTATATTTTAGAATATCTTTAACATGAATCATTTGAATCTTTTTTTCACCTACCGCTTTGGCCGCTTTTTTCAAATCCAATTCCGAGCAAACGGGAATAACAAAAACATATAATTCATTACTATTCCCTTGTGTGACAAGCGTTTTGTAGACCGATCCAACATCTCTCCCAATTTTATCGGCAACAGAAATTCCATCGATTTTTCCATCTTTTTTATCATAAGTTAGAATACTATATTCGATATTATAATTATCGAGAATTCGCATTGCATTCGTTTTCTTAGTTTTGCTCATATTTATCACCTATACAAATATTTCAGGTTCCAATCTTACAGCAGTGCAATTGGTTTCTAACATCTCTATGATATTATCAAGTCTTTCATCGAAATATTTCGCTTCTCTTTTGCACTCTTTTACGCATCTGAAGCAATTGATGCACATCATTGCATCGACTATTTTGCAATCATCTATGCTTATTGCACCAACAGGGCAATTCTCTGCACACAGCTTGCATTGATTGCAATTATCATTAGTTGAAGGTCCTATTGAATTTGGCGACTTTCTCTCGCGATGAGGTCTTTTACCGCTAACTTCAACTGAAATATTTTTACCTATATTTTCTTTTAACTTTGCAGCAAATGATTTTGCCATCATGATGTCTTTTTCATCTGGTCGATTAGAGGC
>DAOURC010000020.1 GCA_030625285.1 Eubacteriales bacterium | reverse complement strand
GGAGATACAGTTATTATAAATCCGTCTGAATTTATCGAGGATGGAGTAAAAATCTCCTATTAGGCATTATCAACTAGGCTTTGAAAAAATGTGGGTTTTCGTGTATAATATAAGTAGCCTGAGATGTACGTTATGGTATATAATTCAACCACCAAATTGAATTAGGGAGTTCGTGTCCTACTGCGGATGACATGCCTCTTTTAAGAGGAAGTCAGAAACAGCAGGTAGTGCACCCACGTTGTGAGACGTGGTCCTGAATTGTATCAATAACGGCATCTTGGACCTTCATTTTATGGAGGTTTTTTTATTGGAGGAAATTTTATGTGGAATATTATTATGAATGAGAAGCTTCCAATGTACTTGAATATTGCAAATCACATCGAAAAGTTGATTCTTAATCAAGAATTGGCTCCGCATGATGCTTTGCCTTCTATTAGAAAAATGTCAGAACTTCGCGCGGTCAATAAAGACACCGTTGTGACGGCGTATAATTATTTAGAGAATAAAGGATATGTTTATAAAATTTCCGGCAAGGGAACCTATGTCAAAGAATTCAGCGATGTAGAGATTGAAAGTATAGATATTGCTAGAGATAGTTATGCATTTGATTTTAGCCAATCGATTATTTCTACAGATTATTTTCCTGTAGAAGAATTTAAAGAAGCTTTTGACAAGGTTTTGATGAGAGATAAGGGGAAAGCTTTTTCATATCATAACTCTGTTGGATATGAACCTTTAAGAAGAGAGATAAAAAAGATACTTTATAGTCATGGTGTGAATACACAGATTGAAAATATCATGATTATTTCCGGCGCGCAGCAAGGAATCGATATCGTTTCAAGAAATTTGCTTCAAAAAAACGATCATGTATTTATTGAAAATCCTACTTACAAAGGAGCTTATCAATACTTTAAATCGATGGGCGTCAAAATAACAGGAATACCTTTTTTAAATGATGATTTAGACATTGATAGACTTGAAAAAGAACTTAACTGGAACAGTCCCAAGCTTATGTATACAATGCCGAATTTTCAAAATCCAACTGGTATTTCCTATTCAGACGAATCGAAAAGAAAAATCTTGAATTTAGCTGAAAAATATGATTTTTATATAATTGAAGATGATTATACGAATGAAATAAATTACGGCAACAAAGTAACTAGTTTGAAAAGTTTAGATGATTATAAAAGAGTAATATATATTAAAAGTTTTTCAAAGATTTTGATGCCGGGTTTGAGGGTGTCGTATATTGTGATTCCAGACAGATTGATCGATGGAATAGAGAATATCAAGGCGATGACGGATATATCGACCTCGGGGATATTGCAGAGAACCTTGGCTGATTTTATAAGCAGCGACAACTATATTCATCACATAGAAAAAATAAATAATGTTTTTAAAAGAAAAATGGATATAGTATATAAATTGATAAGAGATTATATGCCTAAGGATGTCGAGGTGTCGATGCCGGACGGCGGAATAAGTTTTTGGGTAAAACTTCCCGAAGGAATCGATGCGCAAACCTTGTTGAAAGAAGCGAAAAAAGAGAACATCACATTTAATATAGGTTCAGATTTTTATATAAATAAAGTTTTGATAGATAGGTCTTATATTAGATTAAGCCTAGGAAGCATAGAAGAAGATTGTATTGAAGAAGGAATAAAGATACTCGGCAGGGTATTGTTAAAGTGCATATACAGCAAAAAAAACAAGATGATTATCTATTAGGTAATCATCTTATTTATATGAATTAACTTCAATATCATCTATCCATAAAGTTAAATCTTCTGCATTAACACTGATTTTCAAGTTATTTGCATAAGAAGTATTAGTTGTGAAAGTGATTTTTTCCCATTGATCTATTTTGGGATAATGAATTTTGGAAATTGAGAATACTTTATTTCCTTCATTGGTTCCTGTAGCTGTAATAGTCAGCGGAGCATCATCAGTTGCGTTTATCCAAAATGAAATTTTCACGTTATTATCCAAGAATAATTTATCTAAAGTGATGCTGTGTGTCTCATCTCCTGAGAACATCATTTTCAGAGATTTATTTCCTGCTCTAAAATTCGATTCGTCAAAAGAAACATCGCCATCGAAATCGATTGTATAACTATTTAGTGCTTCAGAACTTGTTTCGGCAGGATTATCTTTGTCATCAATAGGGTCAAGGTCTAATAAAGTATGGAAAATTTCTTCGGTATAAGGTAAGCTCCAGTTGCCATACGAATCCATTATGCGTAATGTGATTTTATAAATTCCCTCAGTATTGAAGGTAAGATTCAAATTATAAGTACTGAAAGAATTGATTAGTTCATTGTCGGAGTAAATTTTCCACTCGATTTCTGTTATTTTATTATCACTACCAGATGTCTTGCTCATGTTGATAAATTTCCATTGATCTTCAAATCTTTCTTTTTCAAAAGAAGCTTTTGGTATATCTGTTTCGTTTATACGCATAATCAGCGGCATGAAAATCGCAAATAATCCGATTGTGATGGCAATGATTATAAGAGAAATATATAGTGGGTTTATAGCGTATTTTTCTTTGTTGAAAAGTAAAATTTTATTATTGGAAAAAGGGAGAATTACACTTTTTCTTTTATCTGGTGTATCTTCTATTGAAGGTTCAGGAGATCCGGCAGCACCAGCGATTATATAAGATGATTTTGCTGAAGCGTTATCTTTATCTAAGTACATATCGTAAATATATATTTTTTTATAAGCTTCATAAATTTTATCGATGGAGTCTAAAGATATATCTGATTCTAAATCACTAAAGAAGTTTCTTAAAAGTATAATTAATTCAGAATCTTCAGCAGCTGGTGTAAAATCGAGAATTTTTAGTGTGAATTCTTTTATTGTCTTTTTAACATCATTAAATTTCAATGATGTATTTATTTTATCTTCATCTATAAGAATTAATTCATTATGAATCAATTCGTTGTTTTTAATAAAAAATTGTGAATGAGATGCTAGAATAAATTGAAAAACCGGTAATAAATTATCGAATTTTCTCAGTTTATTAAGGTAATCGTGTAAAATATTTGTTCTGAAATTTGTTGTGTTGGGGATGTTTTCTATAACTTGGAAAATACTCATGCCCTCATCATATTTGGTGATGAAAGTTACAGTAGAGTCGTCTTCAGTAAAGTATAAAAGATTATCTAAATTGTTCTTTAAAGTGTTAATGAAATTTTTGTCGATTAAATCAGATTTGATAAATTCACTTATAATTATGGTTAAAGTGGAATCTTTTAAAGATTCCCCCATATAAATTTTTTGATATTTATTCTCTTGGAAAAGATTTATGATTTTGTATATTTCGTTATAGATTGTTTCCATAATCATTCCCCCAAATTATGTAGTATTTCTTAATAATATTATATACTAAAATAATAAAGGATTAAACATTTATTAAAATTATATGATAAAATAGATTAGAAAAGGAGGATTATCATGTTTAAGTTCTTACATATAGCAGATGTTCATTTTGATGCACCTTTATTAAGTAAAGATTCTAATATCAGAAGAGATTTAAAAACAAGCCAAAAAGATGCTTTTACAAAGGCGATTAATTTTTGTATAAAAGAAGAAATTGATGGTCTTTTAATAGCGGGCGATTTGTTTGATAATGAAAGAATTTTATTAAATACCGAGAAATTTTTATGGGACAGTTTCGAGAAATTGCGAGAAGAAAACATTCATGTTTTTTATGCGCCGGGAAATCACGATCCTTTGATTTACTTGAAAACCAAATTTGGAGAGAATGTTCATATATTCGACCGTGATGTTCCGACAGAATTTATTATCAAAGATAAAAAAGATAAAGAATGCCGCATTATGGGTGTCGGGCATATTAATGATAATGAAAAAAGAAATCTAATTAGAAAATTCCCAAGAAAAACAGACGAGAGACCTATTGTGGCAGTTGCTCACACAATGGTTGAAAATGTCGATGCCGATGAAACAAAGGGTAAATATATGCCTACTTCATTGGGGGATATGTTGGAGAAAAAATATGATTATTGGGCCCTCGGACACATTCATCAGTGGATTCAATTTAAAGACTACCCGATTTATTATTCAGGAGCGATTCAGGGACTTAATATCAATGAAACTGGAATAAAAGGTGGAAATTTAATTAAGATCGATGATAGTAACCTTGAAGTGGAATTCATACCATTCAATTCTTTGTTTTTTGAACAGGTGACTATAGATATCAGCGGTGAATATGAAACTGATTATGATTTTTACAATATATTAAAAGGACTTATCAATGATGAGTTGAAAAATTATAATTATTCTCCTAAAAATATGATTGTCAGAGTCTATATAACCGGACAAACAAATATGGTGAAGTATTTAAATTCAATAGACAATGTAGAGTATTTGGAAGAAGAATTAGCACAAGATTTGGATGTTAAATCTCTTGAAATAAAGAAAAACCAATTAAAAAATGTTGTGAAATTGGAGTCTCTTATTCAAGATAATATGATTTTGGAAGAGATTATGGACCTCATAGATAATCCTAGAAGCGATAGAAAATTGCTTAGAAATTTGAAATCGTTGAAATTACAAGAATTTGAAAATGACAAAGATGTTGAAATATTGATAAGCGAGAACAAAGAAGAATTAATTGAGTTGGTTATGACATATTTTGTAGGTGATAAATAATGAAAATAAATGAAATCACGTTATTTGAATACGGTAAGTTTGATAATAAAAAGGTAATTAAATTATCAGAAAATCGTCCTAATTTAATATACGGAAAAAATGAAGCAGGAAAGACAACAATCGTTTCAGCTGTCAGTGAATTGATTTTTGGATTTGAACGTGCCAATAAAGACAAGCATAGATATCTTCCGCGTAATGGAGAAAGATTGAATATCGCCATGTCTTATCTTAATGATGCAGGGAAAATGTTAAGTGTAAAAAGATTGTTGTCAAATAATGTTAAATCGATGATTGAAGATGGATTGGAAGTCGTAAATATCAACAACAAGCCATTGCCGGAAGTTGAGAATATATCTAGAAACATTTACAACAATGTATATAAGATATCAAGTGAGCAATTGAAGGAGATCGAAACTAAATCCTTTAGTGAGCTACAGGACAAATTGGTGCTTAATTATGGAAACAGCAACATCTCTCCAAAAACTATAATCAGGCAATTGGATGAAGATATCAAGAATATTTATAACGCTAGGAGTCGCGGCAATAAACAGACGATAAATCAATTGAACAATGAAATTAAAGAATTGAAAAAAGAAAAAAAAGATAAGATCAATCTTTATAATGAAGTTAGGGTGATGTCGGAAGATATTCAAAAACTCGAAAAAGAATTAATTGAAATCGATCAAGAAATCATTGAGAAAGTGAATCTGAAAAATCAAATAAATCGTTATCTTAAACCTATTGAATTGATTAACAAGATTGAAAATTTAAAAGCGAATGTTGAAAACCACGAACATTATGAACGCTTGGATAAAGATGTTTTAGAGCAGTATCAATCGGTTAAGAAATCAGTATTGTCATATCAAGAGAGTTTAAATGAAAAAGAGAGCAAATTATCTTTAAAAGAAAATAAACTTGAGAATCTATTTTACGATGAAAAAACAGCTTTAAGTTATCAAAATCGATTAGATGATATAGAAAAACTGGAGCAACAAGTAAACAAGGTTAAAGACGACATTGAAAAAACTGATGAGTATATTGAAATGAAGGGCAAAAAACTGATTAATGAATCAGGATATTTATTTAAAGAAAATATAAATAAAGTAGTTTTTTTTGATTTTCAAATGATTCAAACTTTATTTTACAAGTCAAAAGAAGAGGAAAGAAATAAATCAAGGGGACCATTGGTTATCATAAAGACATTGATTGTTTTGGGTCTTTTGAGCGTTGGGATTTTCACTCAAAATATATTTGGTACAGCTGTTCTTGCAATCACTTTATTGATAGTGATATTTGATTATTTTGATAGAAGAGAAAAATCGAAAAACAGCAGCTCTGAATTACTTAAAAAAGAATTGAAAAAAATCGATATAATCAGTGAAATCGCTAATAATTTCACTGAGATTAATTTGAAAAATTTAGAAAGCTATACCTCGATAAAGAATACAATTGATGAATTGATTGTCCAAAAGCAAGAATTAGAAGAAAATGAGTTAAAAGTATTGAATGAGTATGACGAAGTTTTTTCTAAATTCGATGAAATCAAAAATACAAAAATCCTTACTAAAATTCTTAATGAAGCTATTACAAAAACTAGGTTGAACTCTGAACTAATGAATGATATAGCACAAGAGAAAAAAGAAATAGATGAGCTGAAAATAAAATTGTCGCAACTAGAGAATGGATATAGAGTATTGGAAAATACAATTAAGACATTAGGTAATGAAAATTTTGATATTGGTTATGGTAATATTGAGAAATATTTAGTTGTTAGAGAGCGTATTATTCACTATGAATCCGAACTCGCTGAAAACTTCAATATGAATCAGTTAAGAGATGAAATCGAAGGACTTGATCAGTCTATGATCAATGAAGATTATTTAAATGTGATTGAAATCGATATTGAATCTTTGCAGATTATGAAGACTGAAAAAGCAAAGAGAAGTATTCAACTTAAAACTGAAATAGAGCATAAAATCACTGGAGATACACTAGATGTCATAGACGGCAAAATAGAGTATAAAAATCAAGAATTGAAAGAGTATGCGAATAAGTATGATATTCTATCGATTCTCAAAGAGGTTATCACCAGAGCAGATGAAAAGTATAGAGAAAAAAATCAACCTGATGTTTTAAAATTAACTGGTAATTATTTTTCTGAAATGACTAATGGAAGATATACACATGTTTTAATTGAAGAAGACGAAAAAATGTATTTGAAAGATAGAAATGGAGAAATTATTTCAGCGGATAGTGAAATAAGTGCAGGAACCAAGAATCAATTATATTTATCTTTTAGATTGGCGCTTATCAAGTATCTAGACCAAGAAAAGACAAAATTACCGATTATTCTAGATGAAGCTTTTTCTAACTGGGACCTTGAGAGACTACAGCCGACATTGAAATTGATAAGCAGTATTTCAAAAGAAAGACAAGTTATTATTTTCACTTGCAAAGAGCATAATATTAAGTATTTAGAGAATTATTTGCCGGATCTTGAGAAAATTATTATCTAAAAGGATTGTTTATGGAAAATAGAGAAAGAATAGTAAAAAAAATTACCGTTGTGACGATTATTCTGAATGTTTTATTGGCGATTATTAAAGTCGCAGCGGGGATAATAAGCAACAGCTCGGCGATTATAGCGGATGGTGTTCATTCTTTTTCCGATGTAGTAAGTACCATCGTTGCATATATAGGTATCAAGATTTCTGTCAAAGAAGAGGATGAAAATCATCCATATGGGCATGAAAAATTTGAACCTGTTTTATCTAAAATTCTTGCAATGGTGCTGTTTATAACAGCTTTTGGAATTATAGCAAAAGGCTATGATAATTTTAGATACAAGGAAATTGAAATTACATCAAATCTAGCTCTTTATGCAGCTGTTGTTTCCATTGGAGTCAAGGAATGGATGTATCATTATACTATAAAAGCATCAAAACAGATCAAATCGTCTATATTAAAAGCAGATGCCTGGCATCACCGCTCTGATGCGTTATCTTCTATCGGTGCGTTTATAGGTATATTTGGTGCCAAAATGGGCTATCCGATATTAGAGCCGATAGCTACTATGATTATAGGTCTATTGATTATTAAAGTTGGATTAAGCATATATATGCAGTCTATAAGAGAGCTGACAGATACGGCTGCTGATTCGGAGACTATTCATGAAATTGAAAAACTTGTATTGTCTGTCGATGGGGTTGAAAGAATAGATCTTTTAAAAACAAGAACGCATGGAAATAGACTGTACGTGGATTTAGAGATATCTGTGGATGGAAATTTACCTTTGTTTCAATCGCATGCCATAGCGGAAAATGCACATGATTTATTAGAAAAAGAACTAGAAATCATTAAACACTGCATGATACATGTTAACCCGATTTAAAAAGAAACTAAATCCAGATAGAAACCAATTGACACGAACGGTAGTTCGTGTTATTCTTTGTCTGGAAGGTGTTTAAGATGAAAGTGGTAGCAAAATCAATTGAGATGATTGCGTGGTTCAACGAAGAGGGTAAAATAAGAACGATTAAATTTAAAGTTAAAGATGATGATAAGTATGAAGTTATAAAAGTTGAACGCATCATAAAGAGCGATGTTGAAAAGTATGCCGGGAATGTGATGTTCGTGTTCGATTGCCAGAGTGAAATCGATGGCGAAAATAAAATGTATCAACTAAAATACGAAATTGAAACAAATCGGTGGATTTTGTTTAAAATATAGAAATGCTCGGGTATATATAAAAAAAGCAGAGGAAGGAGTGGTAGTATGACAATACATTTTTTTTATGACTTTAAGGAAGAGCTACTAAAAAAATTAAATGAATATTATGGCGAGGAAATAAAAGTATTAAGTTATGAGAAGAAACAAATTAATCAGATTGATGATGCCGAGGTCGGTATTCGCAACTATTTCAAGCATATTGTATCTGATATGAGCGAGATACTCGAAGCATCGGATGGGGAGATTATATTCGAATCTGATAATGATGTCATTGGAAAACTTACTATCATGAAGCATTATTTGAAATTCACAAGAAAAGATGTATCTATAGAAGTGAAAATAGG
>DAOURC010000103.1 GCA_030625285.1 Eubacteriales bacterium | reverse complement strand
AGAGTACCATTCTTGGTAGAACGAATTGCTTATTATACTGATATGGTTCCTATGTTGAAGGAAAGCTATAAAATGTCGTTGACGTATTCTGTTGTTGTAACGACGATAGTGATGATTTCAGTAATGATTTATTTAAGAGTTAATAAGAAAAAGGAAAAAGAGGTGAGAATATGATTAACAAAAATCTAATTGTAAGAACAACTTTCTATTTGTTTATTGCTACAATGTTAATTGCTATTCTAATTCCGGTTTTCTTTTTCGTCTCAACATCTGTTTATTCAGAGTATGAAGTTTATGATTTTCCAAGAAAATTTTTACCTAAAACTAGTTTTGATTTAGAAATCGAATGGGAAAACGACCAATACAATTTGTCTGTTTTCGATGAGGCAAATGATGAATACGAATTATTGATACAATCGAATGATCTAGATAGATTTAGATTATATTTGAAACGATCTTTATCTATTCAATTGGATAATGAAGAAATCGAAAAAGATTTTTCACTATCTAAAAATGGAGAACCGATTTATTTGACATATAAAAAGGATCTGTTTTATAATTATAAAACATTTTTCTCGATAACCAACAATGCTGGAAAATCAGTAATAAATTCTATTATGGCAGCAGGGTGGACAATTGTCATATCGTTGTTTTTTGGAAGCTTGGCAGGATATTCGATAGCCAGATATAAATTTGCTGGAAAATCCCAATTAAGTTTGACATTGCTGATCGTTAGAATGTTTCCAGGTGTTGCGATTGCAATTCCAATGCTGGTATATTTGATAAAAATGAATCTCGATAATACAATGATCGGATTGGCGATTGTATATTCAGTCGGAAATATTGCATTGACAGCTTGGATTACGAGCAGTATATTTACAGGAATAAATATTGAATTAGAAGAGGCTTCTTATATTTTCGGAGCTAGCAAATTGCAAACTTTCAGAAAGATAACATTGCCTTTAGCATTTCCAGGATTTATTGCATGTAGTATGTATGCTTTTTTAGCAGCTTGGAATGATTCGATTACAGCATTGATTTTATCAAATAATAATCCAACGCTTTCATTGGTTATCTATAAAGCGATTGGTTCAAGTAGTGCGATTCAGCTATCTGCAGCTGGTGCGGTCATTTTAATTCTGCCGGCGTTAGTATTTACGTTCATAATTAAGAACTACATCAATCAATTATGGGGCGAAGTGAAATTATAAATTAATAGATATGAAGGATGGTGCGATATGGAGTTTTTAGAATTAAAAAATTTAACAAAAATATATCAAAAAGATATTTTGGCAATAGATAATATCGATTTAAAAATTAACAATGGTGAATTCCTTGTATTATTAGGACCGTCAGGTTGTGGTAAAACTACTACAATGAGAATGATTGCGGGACTAGAAGATGTTACAGAAGGTGAAATTTTTATTGAGGGTAAACTTGTGAATAATTTACAGCCTAGAGACAGAGGTGTTTCAATGATATTTCAAAGCTATGCAATATGGCCGCATATGACTGTATTCAACAATATTGCATATGCATTAAAAATAAAAAAAATGTCTAAAGAAAAAATAAATGAGACTGTCAGAAAAGTAGCGAAAATGTCTAATATCGAAGAGTATTTGAATAGATATCCATCGCAACTTTCAGGAGGACAGCAACAGCGAGTTGCGGTTGCAAGAGCAATGGCGGTTGATCCGAAATTGTTTTTGATGGATGAACCTTTATCTAATTTGGATGCAAAATTACGTGTATCGATGCGTACCGACTTAAAAGAAATGCATAAAAAATCAGGAGCGACTACGATATTCGTTACGCACGATCAATCAGAAGCCATGAGTTTAGCGGATAGGATAGTAATTATGAACACTGGGACAATTGAGCAAATCGGAACACCGAATGAAATCTATCACGATAGTAAAACGATGTTTGTAGCAGATTTTATCGGTTCGCCATCGACAAATTTTGTAGATGTGAAAATTATCAGTAAAGATAATAAATTATTTGCTAAAAATGATGCGTTTGAATTACAGATAGATGATAAATTTAGTGAAAAGCTTCATGGATATATAGATAAAGATGTTGTTTTAGGTTTTAGACCAGAGAATTTAGTGCTTTCTAATGATGAAGAAAAATTATTTGATGTTGATGTCGTTCTAGTTGAACCTCAAGGTTCGCACAGTGTAATTGTAGGAAGATTGTTAAGTAAACAAATTAAAATAGTTTCCGATGAAGTTCGTGATATGAAAAACATTAAAACTTTACCGATAAAATCAAATGGAATTTACTTCATATTTGATAAGGAAACTGAAAAAAGAATCTGCTAAGGAGGATACAATGAATATTGCACTGATACATTTCAGGGTAGGAGAAACAGATGGTGTCTCTCTAGAAATGGATAAATGGAAAAAAGTTTTAGAAAAAATGGGGCATAATACTATCTACATTGCAGGAAGCGAAGGAACGAGTAAGGCGACTATCATCCCTGAATTATATTATAGAGATGAATTTGATTTAATGCTCAATGATGAATGCTTTGTTAAACTGAAAAATTATAATGAAGAAGAATTGAAAAGTATTATTGATGAAAGAACTGAAATAATACAAAAACAGCTTGTTGATATTATCAAAGAAAACAAAATCGATTTGATTGTGCCCAATAATTTGCTTTGTTTAGGTAGAAGCCCTTACATCGGCTTGGCGCTTTACAACGCTATCAAGGAAACGAATGTCAAAGTAATAAATCATCATCATGATTTTTATTGGGAAAGAGAAAATTTCGAAAATCCGACGACTGAATATGTGAAGAATATTCTTGAAAATTACTATCCACCGAGAGATCTTGGGGATCAAATGAAACACGCTGTAATCAATAAACTTGCAAAAAATGATTTAAAGGCTAAAAAAGGATTGGATTCAAAGGTGATACCGAATGTGTTTGATTTCAGTGCGAAGCTTTGGGAAAAAGATAAGTACAATAGTGACTTCAAAGAAAAATTAGGTGTTGAAGATAATCAAATTTTGTTTTTACAAGCGACGCGCGTAACGGATAGAAAGGCTATTGAACTAGCTATCGACTTGATTGCGGTGTTAAACAAAAAAGAGAACAAAGATGAAATGATCGGCAAGAAATTATATGACGGCAGGATCTTTGATGAAGATACTGAATACGTATTGGCTTTAGTCGGAATGCATGAAGGATCGGAAGGATATGAAGACAGGTTGATTGAACATGCAAAAAAATCAGGCGTCAACATGATCGTCAATCCCGAAATAGTGGATCACTCTAGACGGTTGAATGAAAACGGAGAAAAAATTTATTCGCTTTGGGATGCATATGTATATTGTGATATGATTACTTATCCTAGTATTTATGAAGGATGGGGCAATCAATTCTTAGAAGGATTATTTGCAAAAAAACCTCAAATTGTCTATGAATATAGTGTCTATGAAAGTGATATAAAAGAAAACAACTTCAATATTATTTCTTTGGGAAATTCCTATAAAAAAGAAAAAAACGGGTTGGTTTCAATCGACAATGAAGTACTTGCCAACGCTGCAAAAGAAGTTCAAGAGTATTTATGCGATGAAGAAAAATACTATATGAGTGTAGAAGAAAACTTTAAGATAGGAAAAGAAAATTTTTCAATGGAATCACTGGAAATACTATTAGGTGAGTTGTTTTCATAGATTATCATGATCGGTCGGGAGGATTTTATGTTGAAGCTTATAAGGCATTCTAAAGAGAGTATCTTTAAAAAGAATGAGAACAACCATTGGGAGGCTGCTGCAGTTTTCAATGCTGCGGCTATAAAAGAAAATGACAAAGTCAATTTGATATATAGATCTACTGATAAAAACAGTAATGGTCGTGAATGCAGCGACTATATGAATTATTTGGGATTGGCCATAAGCGATGACGGTATTTCCTTTAAAAGAGGGGAAAAACCGTTGATGGGACCAATCGCAGGAACAATTGAATCTCGCGGTCTGGAAGACCCCAGAGTGGTAAAAATCGATGATGTGTTTTATATGACTTATACTGGGTTTGGCGGTAGATATGATGGAGATTTTAGAATTTGTCTTGCGACTAGCAAGGATCTGTTGAACTGGGAAAGACATGGAATAATGCTGGATGAAGTAAATAAAGACGCAGCTTTATTTCCAAGAAAAATAAATGGTGAATATGTATTGATTCACAGAAGAGCCCCACATATATGGATAGGATATTCTGAAGATTTAAAAGAGTGGT
>DAOURC010000069.1 GCA_030625285.1 Eubacteriales bacterium | reverse complement strand
TTTACAAATTTTCTTGCTGATGATTTAATCGGCACTACGTATCTGTCACCTCTTTGACTGTAATAGTTTTCCTGAATGTACTTCTCATTTTTTTCAGAAGTAAGAAATTTGTTCAACTTTTCTATTCTCTTGTCATGAAGTACTGTAATTTTTTTTCTCGTTTTTTCAAGTACACTACTAGCTCTTGAATGTACTATAGCACTTTCTATACAATATTCTATTTCACTTTCTATGAACTTGAAACTTTCAAGTCCAAGGGAATATGAATACAATTTAGGTGCGGTGAATTCATATGCTTCTATTGATTTCTTCAAGTGCCTTATGCTTCTTAAAAAGTCTGCTACGTTTAGAAGTTCCTCTGGATGGAGGATTATTCCTTTCTCAAGTTTTGTGATAAATGGAGTAATATCGTTGATTCCACCCATGCTAATTCCAGCGCCTTCCCTGAGAATGCTCACCGCTTCTCTAACTTCATCATATTTATGCAATATGATTTTGGGCTTGGTATTTGGCAACATTTCGTCAGCCAATTTTTTTCCTAGATTACTTGCTGCGTATGTTTTTATTTTCTCTTTGATGTCATTGTATCCTAATATTTCAAGTGTTTTTTCACTGTTCATTTTTAAACCTCCTAATTCTGTTTAAATTGTATAACCGATTGCTATTCTGGTTGAATTGATCATTCAACCTCAAATTCCTGATTCGCATTTAATATACTACCTCCTTCAAAAAATAAAGGCTATAGGTGAGCAGAATACACCTATAGCCTTAAATCATCTCATTTTCATATTTTTGTTTGCATAAAAAAACCGTGCAAGCACGGTATTAAAAGCAAAAATTAAATACAAAGTCCCTTAAAAAGGATTAAGGGTATGTTTTATAAGCTTATATATCTGTCCTTAACTGAATCACATCTTAAATGTACAACAAATAAACCCAACAAACCCGGGCTTCTCAAACTTTTAAGACGTCTATTTAATTCCTTTAGTTAAGAACTTCCACACTCATAAAATTACCTCATATTTTATATTTATTTAATAATATAGCGACAATTCAAATAATGCAAGAGCTATATTATTTTTTCAAAGCAATATTTTGTAATCTGCATATCTTCATCTATATATTCATCCACAAATCGAAATTCAAGCAAGTTTATCAATTTCAACATCGGAATATTCTTATCCTCAATGACTATTTTTATATATTTAGTATTTAATTCAATAGAAAATTTATTAATTTCTTTTATTAATTCATATCCAAATCCCATTCCCCTGTGTGATTCGAGGACATATAAATTTTCAATAAAGATTGCCGGTTCACTAAGCGACCAATTAAGGTCTTCATACTTTTTATATTCATCATAACTTAATTCAATGAAGCCAACTGTATTTTGTTTGTAGATATATGTATAATAATAATGATCTATGCGGTAGTCCGCAATATCACTAAATATAGCCATATCTTGCATCTTAGCCTTTTGAATTGAACCTGTATAAAGATAATTTCTTGAGGATTTCCATTCATTATCGATATTTTTCGATATTTTATCGAGAAGTGTTCTTATATCGCTTTTCTCTTTATCGCTAAATGTAGTCAGTAAACTATTGAGAAGTTTATTCTCTTCCGATACTATTTCTTGATATATTTCCCTACCGGTCTGGGTAGGATACGTTCTTAAAATTCGTTTGTCGTCCGCATCTTTTTGTCTAAAAATAATCTTATTCATTTCCAATTTCTTTAAAGCTTTTGTAACAGTCGTTTTATCTATATTTAGAGAATTGACTAAATCGAGTTGGCTAAGTCCTGGATTTTCATTTATAAATATCAAATACGAATACTGCCCTCGCTTTAAACCAAATTTCACATATTTTTTTGAATATATGATATTAAGGCTTCTTGCTATTTTTTCGATTTCTCTCAAAAAATTACTTTTAATTGGCAATATTATCACTTCCTTTATAAATACAGTATAAAACTTTATAGTTGATAATTCAACCAAAATAGAGACTGTTAAAATGAGTATGTTGTTAGGTAATAGTAATCTACCCATTCTTTAGGCAATTCACTCAAATAATGTACCAATTCATTTTCTTCACGAGTAAAAAATAAAGACTCCTAAGAGTCTTTATACTTTCAATTCTGTATCGATTCTTCCTTTATCTAAATATTTATTTAGAATTGGGACTATATTTTCCTCGATAAATTCATCAACTTGCTCAGATGATCTACCTGTATAATCTTTTGGATTCAACAACTTCGAAATATCATTTTCGTTCAATTTGAAAATCGGATTTTTTGAGATACGCTCAAGCAAATCATTTTCCAGCCCGTATTCTTTGACTTGTTTCCCGGCTTCCATAGAGTGTATTCTAATCGCCTCATGCAATTCTTGCCTGTCCCCACCCTTTTTTACAGCTTCCATGATAATATTCTCTGTTGCCATGAATGGGAGCTCTGACATTACGTGTTTATCAATAACCTTAGGATAAACCACCAAATTTGAAGTTACGTTGATTGCAATATCGATTATTGAATCAATTGCAAGAAAACTCTCAGGGATGGCCAATCTTTTATTCGCGCTGTCATCCAGTGTTCTTTCAAACCACTGAGCACTTTGAGTCAATTGAGGATTGATTGCACCGACTATTACAAATCTACTAAGCGCTGCAATTCTTTCGCTTCTCATTGGATTCCTTTTATATGCCATTGCAGATGATCCAATTTGACTTTTTTCAAAAGGTTCTTCAATCTCCTTAAGATGTTGCAAAAGACGAATGTCATTAGTTATCTTATGCATTGATTGTGCAATGTTGCTAACAGAATTCAATACCATCGAGTCGATCTTTCTCGAATATGTTTGTCCAGTGACAGGCATGGATCCTTTAAAATTAAATTCATCTGCAATAAGTTGATCTAATTGTTTTACTTTTTCGTGATCGTTGTTGAATAGATTTAAATAGCTGGCCTGAGTACCGGTTGTACCCTTTACCCCTCTTAGTCTTAATTGGTCTATTGTAAACTCGATATATTCAAAATCAAGCAACAAATCCATCAACCATAAACTCGCTCTTTTTCCTACAGTAGTTAGTTGTGCAGGTTGAAAATGTGTAAAACCTAAAGTCGGTAAATCTTTATATTTTAATGAAAACTCTGCAAGTTTATTCATTAAATATACTAACTTGTTTCTAACTAAGTATAACGCATCTCTCATTTGGATTATATCAGTGTTATCACCAACAAAGGCGCTTGTAGCACCTAGATGGATAATTGGTTTCGCCTTGGGGCAAACCTCTCCAAATGTATGAACATGCGCCATAACGTCATGTCTAAATTTCTTTTCATACATAGCAGCAATATCATAATCAATATCTTCAATATGATTTTTCATTTCTTCAATTTGGTCATCGCTTATATTCAAGCCTAAACTTTTTTCTGATTCTGCTAATGCAATCCATAATCTTCTCCAAGTTGAGAATTTGTAATTTGGAGAAAAAATTGTCAGCATTTCTTTGCTTGCATATCGCGTTTCTAGTGGATTTTCATAAAAAGGTTTCATATTGCCTCCCGAATATTTATTATAATTATTATTATTTCGTTCGTATTTATTTTATATGAAATAATATTTTAAATCAAGTATGAATCTCCCACCACTTAAATCTTTTAGATTCTTAGATAAAAAAAGATCAGAATAATCTGATCTTTTATCTTGGTTGTATAAGTAATTTAATAGCAGTTCTTTCTTCACCATTAATTTCAACATCTGTAAATGCAGGTATAAAGACTAAATCTATACCTATAGGTGCAACAAAACCTCGAGCTATAGCTATGGCTTTAACTGATTGATTGATAGCCCCTGCCCCAATTGCTTGAATCTCCGCTGATCCATGTTCTCTAATTACACCCGCTATCGCGCCAGCAACTGAATTAGGATTTGATTTAGATGAAACCTTTAATACTTCCAAAATAATCCCCCTTTAATTTATTTATTTTATCATCTTGGTTGTACAATTAATTTAATTGCTGTCCGTTCTTCACCGTCTATCTCTACATCGGTGAATGCAGGAATACAAACTAAATCAATTCCTGTAGGTGCGACAAAACCTCTAGCTATAGCTATGGCTTTAATTGATTGATTGATAGCTCCCGCCCCAATTGCTTGATTCTCTGCCATTCCATGTTCTCTAATAACTCCAGCTAATGCTCCTGCAACTGAATTAGGATTAGATTTCGATGAAACTTTTAATACTTCCACAATTACTCCCCCTTAATAGTGTAAAAAATATTATTTGCATTACTAAATATTATTCTATTTATCTACTTATTCTATATTTTTTCATTAAATCCTCTATTAATTTTATCAAAAAAAATAAAATAGCCCTAAAAAGGACTATTTTGCATACTCTATTGCTCTTGTTTCTCTGATTATATGGACTTTTACTTGTCCAGGATAATCTAATTCGTTTTCAATTCGTTTACTGATTTCTCTAGCCAATAAAATCATTTCATCGTCATTGATTTTTTCTGGCATAACCATGATTCTTACTTCTCTACCAGCTTGTATAGCATATGATTTCTCAACACTCTCATAACTATTAGTAATATTTTCAAGTGCCTCTAATCTTTTAACATAGTTATCAAGTGTTTCTCTTCTTGCACCAGGTCTAGCAGCTGAAATCGCGTCAGCAGCTGTAACTAGTATAGCTTCGATTGTTTCAGGTTCATAATCACCATGATGAGTACTCATTGCATGAATAACAGCCGGTGATTCTTTATATTTCTTCAAAAGATTCATACCGATTTCAACATGTGTTCCTTCGATTTCGTGATCTAATGCTTTTCCGATATCGTGCAATAATCCTGCTCTTTTTGCAATTCTAACATCGAGATCCAATTCAGCAGCCATTGTTCCTGCTAAGTAAGCAACTTCAAGAGAATGCTTGAGTACATTTTGTCCATAACTAGTTCTATATTTTAATCTGCCTATTAACTTGATTAGTTCTGGATGAATGTTATGAATTCCCAAATCAAAAGTA
>DAOURC010000185.1 GCA_030625285.1 Eubacteriales bacterium | reverse complement strand
ATATTGACGGGATCTCAGCTCTCTATTGAAGAGAAGTGTACAGATGCGCTTCAGAATATGAGTGATGCCATTCACTTCGCTACAGAAGAAATAGCGGGTGTATTTATTGCTTTCGATGGCAAATTGATTTGTGGTACTCGTGCAATGAAAGTGAAAACTAAGAGTTATGATGCTTTTGAAAGTGTCAATTTTCCATATGTAGCTGAAATCAAGCACGATAAAATAGTATATGATAAATATATTTACAATTATTTCAAACCAGATTCTAGAACGCTTACTTTAAGAGAAAAAATATGTGATAGCATAGCTGTATTAAAAATTTTTCCAGGCATTGACACAGAGTTATTCGCCTTTGCTAGAAACAAATATAAAGGGGTCATTATTGAGAGTTTTGGTATAGGCGGGATTCCGTTTGAAAATAGAGATATCGCTTCTGAAATAAAAAAAATGACCGATGAAAACGTAGCTGTAGTTGTAACAACACAATGCCTTGAAGAAGGTGTAGATTTAAATATTTACGAAGTAGGCAAAAAATTACCTGTCGATAAAATAATTTATGCGAGTGATATGAATACTGAAGCGCTTGTAGCGAAGCTTATGTTTGCTCTAGGTATGTTTGAAGAGTTGACAGAGATAAAGAGATTTATTGAAACACCAATTATGTTTGATATAAATTCTGAAATATAAAATCTATGGAACATATATGGAAGGGGAATTTTAGTGATAGATCAAGCTTATTTAGATTCGATTATCAAAGAATATAAAAGATACACGATAGAAGGGCAAGTTGCAGATTATATTCCTGAACTTAAAAAAATGAATAGAGGAGATTTGGGTATCTCTGTCTATGATGGAGAAAAGGTCTTTTCGTCTGGTAACTGGGATAAAAAATTTACAATTCAGAGTGTGTCTAAACCTCTTGTTTTAATGCTGGCTTTGATAGATCAGGGGGAAGATAAAATATTTGAACTAGTTGGGAAAGAACCAACTGGAGATCCTTTTAATTCAATGATTAGATTGGAAACATATACATTTAAAAAACCACTGAATCCTATGATCAATGCAGGTGCTATTACAATATCTTCTTTGATAAAAGGAAAAGACAATGAAGAAAAAATAAATAGAATTCTTGGATTCATAAGATTATTGGCAGACAATGAAGACATTCATGTTAATAAAGACGTGTTTCTTTCTGAAAAAGAAACAGGTAATCGAAACAGATCATTAGGATATTTTCTTAAAGATATAAGGTGTATAGAAGGCAGTGTAGAAGAAGTATTGGATTTGTATTTCATGCAATGTTCAATAGAAGTTAACACTTTGGATTTAGCAAAAATGAGTTTGATTATTGCGAATGACGGTTTTAATAAACAAACTGGAGAACAACTGATACCGAAAAAATATGCAAAAATCGCTAAGACATTCATGCTCACTTGCGGAATGTATGATGAATCAGGGCAATTTGCCATAGATGTAGGTATTCCTTCAAAGAGCGGTGTAGGCGGTGGAATAATGAGCAGTGCACCAAATCAATATGGCATTGGAGTTTATGGTCCTGCGCTCAATCTAAAGGGTAATTCTGTTGCAGGGATGAGAATGCTGGAGAGAATTTCAAAAGATTTTGATATGTCGATATTTCTATAAAATGAAAAAGTCTGCTCTTTCGAGCAGGCTTTTATTATATTTTACATTAGTTTGCGTATGTTTACTGAAGGACGACTCGGATAATCGAAGGTTTTACCTTCCCATGTCCTGATTGTTACATAATCTTTACCTCTTGAGATAAGATAAGTCGGAAGTATCGGTGTTTTACCGTTTCCGCCAGGCGCATTCACGATATATGAAGGACATGCCAATCCAGAAGTGTAACCTCTCAAATATTCCATAATCTCAAGACCCTCATCGATTGAAGTGACAAAGTGTTCAGTTCCTATAACGTGCTTTGCGTGGAATAGGTAGTATGGACGAACTCTGATTTTAAGAAGTTCGTGATTTAAACAACGCATCACATATTTATCATTATTGATTCCGTTTAAAAGTACTGATTGATTACCAATAGAAATTCCTGCATTAGCAAGTTTTTCTGTTGCTTCTTTCGCTTCAAGAGTGACTTCTTGTGGATGGTTAAAATGCGTATTCAAATATATCGGATGATATTTTTTAAGCATATTCACAAGATCATCAGTGACTCTCTGAGGCATAGTAACGGGCATTCTTGTACCAAGTCTGATGAATTCCACATGAGGAATATCATAAAGCTGACTAATGATAAATTCAAGCGTACTATCAGTTAGAGCCAGAGCATCTCCACCAGTAATAAGTACATCTCTAATTTCGGAATTCGCTGCAATATAATCGATTGATTCTTGAAGGACCTTTCTTGATTTATGTGAATCAGTTCCTCCAATATTTCTTCTTCTTTGACAGTGCCTACAATACATCGCACACTCATTTGTAACGTTGATAATAAGTCTGTCTGGATATCTTCTTGTTATACTTCCAGCGGGATTTGTATATTCTTCACCCATTGGATCGATTTCGCTAGTATTCTCGACGAGTTCTACAATAGATGGAACCGATTGTAGTTTGACGGGATCATACTTATCATCAGGATCAATAAGGCTAGCGTAATATGGAGAAATACCCCATCTGAATTCTTCGCCGACTTGTTTAACTTGTTTTTTCTCATCATTTGAGAGGTTTATGATTTTAGAAAGTGTTTCTACATCGGAAATTCTATTTTGTAGTTGCCATTTATAGTCTTTCCAGTTTTCTTCTGTTGCATTCAGCATCTCGAGAATTTTTAACTTTCTTTCTTCTATGACTTTTTGCAATTCGAT
>DAOURC010000126.1 GCA_030625285.1 Eubacteriales bacterium | reverse complement strand
CAAATAAGATTTTCGAGGCATCGATTTCCGCAGCTCTTAAAGCGGCAGTTGTATCTGTCGAAAAGAAAGGATTTCCTGTTCCAGCCGAAAAAATCACAACTCTTTTCTTTTCTAGATGTCTCACTGCTTTTCTTCTTATATACGGTTCAGCAATTTTATTCATCTCTATAGCCGACATGACTCTAGTAGGAATACCCATGTTTTCTATTGTACTTTGCAATGCGAGGGAATTGATTACCGTGGCAAGCATACCCATGTAATCAGCAGTCGAGCGATCCATATCTTCGCTGCTTCTACCTCTCCAAAAGTTTCCTCCTCCAATTACAATTGCGATTTCATAACCTAAATTGTATGCATTTTTTATTTCCAATGCGATTTCATCAAGAGTAGCAAAATTGATACCCATACCATGTTCTTTGGCGATTGCTTCTCCACTCAGTTTAAGTATAATTCTATTTTCATGTTTACTGTTCATATTTTCCCCTCCATTTCTCAATTATTATCTTAAAAAAAGAGAACACATTGTGTTCTCTTATTGTAATTGTTTCGCAACTTCCTCAGCAAAATTTTCTTCTTTCTTCTCGATACCTTCGCCGAGTTCATATCTAGTAAATCTTCTGATGCTTAAATTTTCACCAATTTTAGAAATCTTTTCAGTCAACAATTCTGAAATTGTAATATCAGGATTTTTAACAAAAGGTTGTTCTAATAAACAAATCTCTTTATAGAATTTCGCAATTCTACCTTCGATCATTTTATTAATTATTTTTTCAGGTTTTCCTTCATTTAATGCCTGAGTCTTCAATATTTCTTTTTCTTTTTCAACTATTTCTGCAGGAACATCTTCAATTCTAACATAAGCTGGATTTGCAGCAGCTATTTGCATAGCTACATCTTTTGTAAATTGAACGAATTCTTCATTCTTAGAAACAAAATCAGTTTCAGCGTTTACTTCAACCAATACGCCGATTCTACCACCGTGAATATATGAAGTTACTATTCCTTCTGATGCAATTCTTCCAGATTTCTTAGCAGCTTTAGCGATTCCTTTTTCTCTTAACAATTTCACTGCATTCTCAATATTTCCATCTGTTTCAGTCAATGCGTTTTTACAATCCAGCATTCCTGCTCCAGTCATTTCTCTAAGCTCTTTAACCATGCTAGCTGATACTTTAGCCATTGTATTTCCTCCTATTATATGTATAAGGGTAAGAAAATCATCCTTACCCTTTTATATTACTCTGTAATTTTTTCTTTTACTTCTTTTACTTCTTTTACTTCTTTTACTTCTTTTACTTCTTTTACTTCTTCAACTGTATCCACACCTTGTGAACCTTCAATAACAGCATTCGCCATTGTTGCAGAAATTAGTTTTACTGCACGAATCGCATCGTCATTGCCTGGAATTGGATAATCTACATCATCAGGATCACAGTTTGTATCTACTATTCCGATTACTGGAATATTCAACAATCTCGCTTCATGGATAGCAATTTTTTCTTTCTTAGGATCTACAATGAATAATGCACTTGGTAAACCATTCATGTCTCTGATTCCGCCTAAAAATCTTTCAAGTCTATCTCTTTTTAATTTTAATTTAATTACTTCTTTTTTAGTCAAAGATTCGAATGTTCCGTCTTTTTCCATTTTTTCGATACTTTCCAATAAATCGATTCTCTTCTTGATAGTTTTAAAGTTAGTCAACATACCACCTAACCATCTTTGGCTAACATAGTATTGACCCGCTCTTTTAGCTTCTATTTCAATAGACTCTTGAGCTTGTTTTTTTGTTCCGACAAATAATACTTTTCCACCATCTTCACTAATACTGCGAACTACTTCATATGCTTCTTCGATTTTCTTAACAGTTTTTTGTAAATCGATGATGTAAATACCATTTCTCTCTGTGAAAATGTATGGAGCCATCTTTGGATTCCATCTTCTAGTTTGATGCCCAAAATGAACACCTGCTTCTAATAATTGTTTCATGCTTACAACTGACATAATATTCCTCCTTGTTTTTCCTCCGAGTTTATCATTCTCTCATGCAACCTATTCGGCACAACGCAATCAAGTTAAAACCCGTGTGATTTTAAACCCATAACATAATATCATAGGGTAGGTATTAATTCAATAGATGAATAATAATTTGTTTATTTATTTATTATATTTATATAATTCATCTATCAAGTAATCATTTAGTATACGGATATGAGTTCCTTTCATTCCTAAAGAACGTGAATCTATAACTCCCGCACTTTCAAATTTTCTCAATGCATTGACAATAACCGATCTTGTAATCCCGACTCTATCTGCAACTTTTGAGGCAACCAGCAATCCGTCTTCCCCATTCAATTCTTTAAAAATATGAATCATAGCTTCAAGTTCAGAATAAGACAAGGTTTCTATAGCGATCTGTACAACTGCTTTTTTTCTTGCGTTTTCTTCGAGTTTCAAACGATTAGATCGAATTATTTCCATTCCAACAACTGTAGCGGCATATTCTGCTAGAACGATATCTTCATCAGCGAATTCCGATTCGCTTCTTGCGAGCAACAAAGTTCCCAATCTATTTCCGCTTCCTAGAATCGGTACTATAGTTGCGAATTTTGAATAACTATCTATTTCATTTTCAAATAATTCCAAAAGGTTTTCTTTGGTTATATTGTGAAGTGTATCTTTGATATCAAGCATAGATCGATTATATTCTTTTGGGAAATACTGTTCGTCGGTTTGATTATTCACCATTACCGGACTTCCCATGATATCAACGTAACTCGTTCCAAGAACCTTCCCTTTTTTACTTACAATATAAACATTTGAATCGAGAACATCCATTAGCAAATCGCATAGATCCTTAAATGCAATAGGGGAATCCCCGGTTCTTTGCAATATTTTATTTAGCTTTCTCATCTTCAATAACAAGCTCTTCATTTTCATTGACCTCCTTTTTTTCTTTATATGTACACTCTTTGTTGATACATATATAATAATCCTTATTTTTGGCTTTGCCCTCAACTAAAATCGATTCACATTCGGGACATTTTTTATTTATCGGTTTATCCCATGAAACAAAATTACAATTAGGAAATTCACTGCATCCATAAAATATTTTATATTTTTTAGTCCTTCTCTCGACAATCTGTCCAGTTTCACACTTTGGACACTTAACTCCAATTTCCTTTAAAATAGGTTTTGTATTCTTGCATTCTGGATAATTTGAACATGCTAAAAATTTACCGTATCTACCATGCTTTATTACCATTTTCGCACCGCATAGATTACAATCTATATCAGTAGGCTCAGTCAAATCAACTTTTTCTAAAGCATTATCAGCAACTTCAAGTAATTTTTCAAAAGGAAAATAGAATTTTTTAATAATGTTTTTCCACTGCTCTTCTCCATTTTCAATTTTATCAAAATGTCTTTCCATTTCAGCTGTAAAATCTACAGCTACAATTTCACTGAAATATGTACTCATTATTTCATTTATTATGAATCCCAATTCTGTGGGAACGAGCATCTTCTTTTGACGCTCGACATAACCTCTGCCGAGAATCGTGCCTATGGTCGGCGCGTACGTACTCGGTCTACCTATACCCTTTTCTTCCATCTCTTTAACAAGAGATGCTTCTGAATAGCGAGAAGGTGGTTGAGTGAATTTTTGTTCTTTATTTAATTCATGACACTGTAAAACTTCACCTTCTTTAATTGAAGGTAAAATCTTATCCTTTTGTATATTGTT
>DAOURC010000125.1 GCA_030625285.1 Eubacteriales bacterium | reverse complement strand
TTAAAAAAGAACAAAAAAAAATAGATCTTTAAAATAAGACCTATTAGTCTTCCTCTATGCAAATTTTACCGTCGCATATACATTATTTTTAAAATTCGCTTAACTTTTTCTATATCTTTGCTTACTACTGTTTTTGGTCTAGTTTTTAGAGGGTACTACAGTATTTCAATAAATGAAATTTACTATCTCCTGTGTTTATAATTATATTTGATTCAAATTTTTCAAAATCAGATTTCAAAATTCCGATAATCACAGTCCCATCTCCAGCATGTATTGTCTTGGTGAATACCTTTAAACCAGGCTTATCTCCCGCAAGAAAAAATAGAAACCGGTTGCTAGAATCAATCGTATATTTAATCTTAAAATAATAATTTAATTCATCTTGCGCTACTCCAGCATACGAAAGTAAACTCTCATGATTATCTACACATTGAATTGAAATTTTTTGATAATTCAATAAATCGTCTTTATACTCAAAATCGGTTATCATGCTCTTATCAATATAAGGTGCATTTTTTATCTCAATAGATGCATTTTTTATCTCATTGGTTGTAATGCTTTTCCCTGAATAAATTAATTCATCAAGATTTCTAATTGATTTAATTTTGTTTGTTTCCTCGATTAAACCATAGTGATGAATTGCCAATGCATTGTTTAAATTAAATTGATAATTGCCATCATCATCGATATTTTCAAGACTATATCTAATATATGCATTCTTAGCATTGAAAAAACTTTCACTCCACGATAGTTCGTCTTGGTAAAGATACTTTACCATGAAATAAAAGAGAGAGACCCCATTATTTGATTTCAAATCTTCTAGCGAGTCAAATACATTGAAACCATTATTAGAAGTAATATAGCTTGATGCAACAATATTGATGGCTTTTCCATCATCTATCATGGTCTGCCCAATTGTATCTGACTTGAGTTCAGCACCACCCCAACAATCCCAGAGATATAGATTATAATAGTTATTATCAAGAACTTCATTAACATTTGTATTATTAACTAAAGATTCTCTTTGCTCACTATCGCTAGATTCATTTTGATAATAAGCATTATCGATATTAGTAGATTGACCATGAGAATTGATAACAAGATTCATGATTCCTCTGTCATTTTCTTTTGACAAATTCTCTCTCGTAAACCCACCTAAGACATCTGTTTCAACAGGATAATATCCCTTTTGATTTCCGTATATTCGATAGTTGTTCGGATGAATTATTTTCAAGTCATTATCTAATCTTTCAGATATAAAATAGCTCAAATCATCAATATGACGCGATGATGCGAAAATAGGATTCGAAAAATTTACCAATGGAATTTGAATTTCATATGTTTGTTTTTTATACGTCCTATATTTTTCATAATAAGTGCTGATTTCACCTTTCTGTAATGGTAATCTACTAACTTCCCATTGTGGGAAGAAATCTATATCTATATTCTCCGAGAAAACTTTATACATACTTAATTGTTCATTTAGTAGATTGGGATCATTATTAAAATTCGAGTAGAAATGGTCAGTAACTATTGTTCCTAAATCGTGAGTGCCAAAAGATTTCATATCAACTTTGTCATGAATTTCAAAAGCATCAACTTCATCAGCAGTACCAATGATTTGAATTCCTTTTAAAAACAAATCTGTATTTTCATTATATTTTTTTAATTTGTTATATATAGATATAGCGTTATTATTATCTTTGACATCAACATAATTCACTATAGTATCATCTTTTTCCAGTGTCATTCCATAAGCAGAAATTGCCTTAAAATCATCTACCGTAGTATACTCACTATTATATATGAGTGAATAATAATAAAATTTGTCTGGTTTTTCAGAGTTGACTCTTTCGATGAAAGCTACTGGGTTAATAATCTTACCATCATTGATTACATAAGCCGTTTCATCCATCAATGATTCGATTGTAAAAACATCCAATAATGGATTGACTTGAAGTGCCATCGCAACAAGAGAAATCTCAACTGGTGTTGTCCAACTAGTCCCTCCAAAACTATGATACATATAATGATCATCTCGATTCCCATTAGGTAATGTATATGTAGCTGGAAAGGCAGCAGTTTTTGCTCCATCAGCGCTGTAACTATTTGGATTGTTTCTGTCTGCATAAGGTTTAATTAGTGCGCGTTGATTATTTGCAAACAGTACTAAGATTCCAACGTCATTCGCTTTGTCAACCATTTCTTCAAAAGCTTCAATATATTCTTCTCGACTATCAGGGTTATCTGAAAAACCGATAACCTTTATTTTTTCACAAGCTGGTAAAGTTCTATTAATCTCTAATATTCTTTCAATGGCTTCAGCATGGCTTCTTTGATCAGCAAAGTATGCTGGATGTCCTATAAAGTAGAGATTGGCATCTGGAGCTGCTCCAATCTGATCTCCAACAATCAACCCGGCAACACTTATACCATGCATTGATGTTAATGTATCAGTTGAACCTAAATAATTGGACCATTCGTAGTAGATATTCGCTTCCTTAATATTTTCATGAGTAATTCTTAAAGGTTGGTCAACATAAGCAATATTTACTCCTTTTCCTGTTATTCCTTCTTTATGCAGTTTACTGATATCTAAAACATTTGAAAATCCCCATTGCATTACTTTTTCAGGATCGTATTCACTTGGAAGATACTCTTTCATAGGAAAAACAGTCGAATCATGAAAATTTAGATTATATAATTCGTTGAGGGAGTTTTTAAAGTCAAATACTTTGATATTTGAATTTTCTAAATAAAAATTTATGTTTCTCTCAAAAACTGTTGAACCATCATATAAAGGTATTTCATTTGCATAAAATCCATCAAACAAGTCGATTTTAGGATTAGTGTCTAGTAATACATAATCATCATGAGTTTGAAAATAATCTGGATTATCTATATCTTCACTCAATATAATAGGTTTTCTATATTCTGGTTGTCTTGCTCTTCGCATCATAGTTGCTGCTTCCGCTCTTGTCGCAATACCATTTGGATCAAAATTCCCATCTTTTCCTGTAATCATCCCAGTAGCGTACGCTTTTAAAGCCATATTTCTATATTTAACTGGAATCGTATCATAATCAGGAATCAATTTAATATAAGCATCTAAATCATCAGGCTCTTCTAAATTTAAACTTCTATCAATAAATAATGCCATTTCTGATCTTAAAATTGGTTCTTCTAAAGATTGTATAGTAAACTCATCATTTAAAATAATCCCTCTTTTCAAAGCTTCATCTAAATAATTTTTGTACCACGGAAACCCATCACAGACCTCAAGATTAACGTCAATTGTTCTGAGTGTTATAATTAGATATTCAATTCTAGTAATTGGATCATCAGGTCTAAAAGTTCCATCGGGATAACCTTTGGATATATTATTTTCAACTACAAAGTTAATATTTTCATTAGCCCAATGTTTTGAATTATAATCTGAAAATTGTTCAGCAGTTTCGTCAAAACTCAGAAAAATTAAAATTATTATAATAACTGCTATACTAAATACTTGAATCATTCTTTTAAACATTTTTTTCCTCATTTTCTACTTTTATTCTTTATATTTTCTCACTATTTAATTATAGCAATTTTTCCATTAACCGATTATGCTGTGAGCATACATTCTTCAAACTTCACCAGATGGATAGGTTATCCTTAGGCATATACTCTTTTAAGATAATTATAATTTAAGGCTCTGTTAGACTTTAGTGTTGCTAAATATTATTTATATCAAAAATGAATATAT
>DAOURC010000108.1 GCA_030625285.1 Eubacteriales bacterium | reverse complement strand
CCAATTATGATTTTCTCATCCATTCCTCTATTTAAAAGCTCTTCAGTTATCTTGACAACTTCACTGTGATCGTCGATTACATCGTATTTTTTTCCGGTATTGTAATATTTATTGCATAAATCAAAACCAAAACCGACATTTTCATCTCCAGCTATATTTATCAAATACTCCATATGGTCACATAGCTTACTGATGTTTTGTTCGTTTTCATTTTCTGAAATAATAGATTTATAACCATTCACTCCGATTACTCCACCATTTTCACCGATTTGCCTTATCTGATCATCAGTAAGATTTCTCTTTAGATTATTCAATGATCTGACATTGGAGTGAGAAGCAATAAAAGGTTTCTTTGAATATTTGATTATATCTGCAAATCCTTCATCATTTAAATGACTCACATCGAGAAATATTCCAAGTTCTTCTGCCCTTTTGACAACTTGTATCCCAAACGGCGTTAATCCACCTCTTATACCTTCTTCCGGATTTCTGAAGTAACTGCCATCTGCAACAAAATTCCTTCTGCTCCATGTCAATCCTAGTCCTCTTACACCCAATCTATAAAACGTGTTTAGAAATGACAGATCTCTACCTATAGGTTCTGCACCCTCCAAACTTATCAGTATTCCAATTTCATCTGTAGTTTCGATTTTTTCTAAATCACTTCTATCTTTAACAATAAAGAAGTTTTCACCGCACTCTTGAACATCCTCATATATTGCCTCAATCTGCTTTAAAGCCATCTTTAAAGCCATATCGGGCAAGAATTCACTTTCTACAAATATTGCAGCAATGATTAAATTAAACGACCCTTTTTTAAAATCATCTAAAAAATACTTGTTCAATATCTTTTCTTCGCCTTTGTTTCTATAATTGTAGATTATTCCACCTAAATCAAGGTGACTATCGATAACAATATTTTCTTCGTGTAATTCTCGAACTCTTTTATTTTCCATATGTCCTCCTGATTATATCGTTGGAAATTTATTGCATCTTCCGATTTTGATTACTGACGATGCAAGAGATTCTCTATATTCATCATCCAGAGGATCTAAACTGTTGATTACAACTCCAGATTTAGCTCCATAGGAATGAATGAATTTATCTTCTCCAATATATATTCCAGTATGATCAGAGAAAAAGATTATATCTCCTCTTCTAATTTCATCTTTGTTTATCTCGCAAAAGTATTTCTCTGTAAAGTTCGAATCCCTCCATACTATAATCTCATTGATTAAATATACTATCGATACCAAACCCGAACTGTCAATACCTAGAGACGATCTTCCACCCCATCTGAATTGAGTATCAAATATAATTCGTTCTATCGGTAACATCTACATATGCGCCCATCACAATAATATTATTATTGCTCATCCAATGTTCAACTAACTTTTCATCGAATATCAATTCTGATTTTAAACAATACCCTTTATATTCACAATTTGTTTTTACAAACACAAATCCATCTCTATCTTCCCATAAAACTTCAACTACCATACCTAACAACAATTCATTAGTTGTATTGGAGCCGATATCTGCCCTATCCTTCATTGGAACTATCATATTATTCACGATTGCAAATTCACTCATGAAATCACTTCTTTACTAGTTTTTTTCTATAACATAACAAACATTGCGAAAACATTTTTCAAATTGTTCAAGTTTATATGCTCTTTTTACATTTCCAGTCGTTTTGGATGCAGGATCGTTTACAATTATATATTGATTTCCATTTTTAAATTCAAATCCTCTAACAAGTACTAGATGACCATTTTTATATATTTGAGGAGATCCTTCCAATTCAATAATGTTTTGAGTTTTTATTGATGCTACGATAGGAATATTTCTATCGATATAATTATACATATCATCTATATCTAAAAATCTCACAGAAGATTTAAAGCCCAATTCACCAGCATAAGCTACATTGAAAGACCAATTGCCATAAATGCCTCTATTGTGATCTTTAACTCCGCCACACACTTCCAAGTGCGCTATATTTGATCCTAAATGATTCAAATTCATATAGAGCGACGTTGGTGAGCATATAACTTTTCCAATTCCATCAACCAGCATTTGAGACTTTTTAGTTACATCGATATCAATGTCTTCATATTTTTTAGAGCTTTTGTTTTCAATATCATTATCGCTAATCGCAAAATTCACTCTACTTAATATCGGTGATGAATAATTCATTTCTCTAATAAATTTAATTTTATACTGCAACCCATCGCACAAGCCCTGTTTCGATGTCAATAAGTCGATATTCAAAATTGCAATATCATCAGTATCATCTTTTTCAGAACTCTTTGAATCAAACTTATTCCAAATGCCGTAACTAAACCATTTAGAAAACTTACTATCCTTTTTAACTCTTATACAAATTTCTAAATAATTGCCTTTCCCGGTCATTGCATTCCACGACATCACCAATTTGCTGAATCCTTTCGTCTCGATAACATCAGAAATATACTCTCCTACATCAGCATTTTCTTCCAATGTCAATCGACCGTTATCGATTGCAATATTTTCGAATGTCCCATATTTAAGCTTGTTTCCTGAATAGGAAAAATTACTATATGACAAATCTATCTCCTTTCTACTTTATTTGAGTTCTATAAAGTTTTATCTCTTCTTCATTGCCAAGTATGAAATAATCATCTGATATTTCTGTCCATTTTGGCGGATTCGCTTCATAATCATGCATTTTTTCATCGTAGACTTCGATTACTTTATTCCGCTCTGAAATCGGATCTGGAAGCGGTATTGCAGATAACAAGGCTTTTGTATATGGATGCAACGGGTTTTTAAAAAGCTCTTCACTTTCGGCAAGTTCTACAATCTTCCCTTTATTTATTACGGCGATTCTATCAGTGATAAATCTTACAACCGACAAATCATGTGCAACAAATAAATATGTCAATCCTTTTTCTCTTTTTAGTTTTGATAGTATATTCAACACTTGCGCTCTAATAGAAACATCTAAAGCCGAGATTGATTCGTCGGCAATGACAAGTTCTGGTTCCATTACTAAAACTCTTGCTATTCCAATCCTTTGTCTTTGCCCTCCTGAAAATTCATGAGGAAATCTGCTTGCAAATTCCGGCAACAAGCCTACATCCAGCAAGGCTCTCTCCACCTTTTTCTTTCTATCTTCTTCAGAAGTGAATTTTTTCAAATTATATAAACCTTCCGAAACAATATAATCCACTTTAGCTCTCTCATTCAAAGAAGCCATGGGATCTTGAAAAATCATTTGAATTTTTTCAGTGATTTCTCGATCCGTTTTTTTATCGATTTTGCCGCTTATCACTTTGCTTTTAAACTTTATGCTTCCCGATTTTGCTTTGTTGATCCTCACTATAGATCGTCCGATTGTCGTTTTTCCAGAACCCGATTCTCCGACTAGTCCAAATGTCTCACCTTTGTAGATTTGAAAACTGACATCATCAACCGCTACAAAAGGTTTCTTTTTAGATCCGAATTCTATCCTTAAATTCTCAACTTCTAGAAGAATTTCTCTTTTATCCATATCATTTTCCTCCATTTTTTTCCTTAATCTTCTTGGTAGCATCTGGTAATTCAACATTCGGTGCATCAGGATGCAATAACCAAGTTTTTGCTTTATGTGTTTTGCTGACTTCGAAATATGGAGGTTTTTCTATAAAATCAATTTTTAAGGCTTTCGGATTTCTTGGTGCAAAAGCATCACCTTTAATTTCCATAAAAAGATTTGGAGGAGTTCCTTTAATAGAATATAAATCTTCTCCCTTGACACCTAATTGCGGAAGTGACGATAAAAGCGCCCAAGTGTAGGGGTGTTTTGGATCATAAAAAATTTCTTCCGCCAATCCGATTTCCACAATATCTCCCGCATACATTACAGCAATTCTATCAGCAACATTTGCAACAACTCCCAAGTCATGAGTTATATAGATTATTGTCAAATCGTATTTTTTCTGCATATTTTTAAGCAACATTAAAATTTGAGCTTGAATTGTAACATCTAACGCTGTAGTTGGCTCGTCGCAGATCAATACATTTGGTTTGCAGGCAATTGCAATCGCTATAACAACTCTTTGTCTCATACCA
>DAOURC010000122.1 GCA_030625285.1 Eubacteriales bacterium | reverse complement strand
GAACAGGTTTTATTCATCATTATCCATTTATCAAAAAACAGGCGCCAAATTGAATATCCGTTGAAGTATCAAAGCAGTCCTTATGGTAACTTCTTCTTCGCTTAGAAGCCTTCTCGCTATCGATTTGTCCGCGATCACCACTTCAATGTCTTCATTGTCCTCAAGGTTATCAGATGAAGGCGTACCTTCATAATATCCATAGACTATTGTCACTTTTTCATTTGACAACCCCACCGAAGTATACCGCTCAGTATCAAAAGTGACAGGTTCTAATACAAGACCTGTTTCTTCGTGGAACTCCCTTTTAGCGGTCTCCATGATATCCTCGTCTCCATCCATGAGCCCGGCAGGCATCGAATATAAGTATTTACCAGCAGGCACTCTGTACTCTCTTATAAGCACAACGCGTTCCTTCCCTTTGTCCATCGCACATATCATGGTTCCATCGCTGTAAGATTTGCCGTCGAACATCTCACTTTTAAGCCTATCGAGTCCCTCTCTGGAAACCAGTTCCCACTTGCGGAGTTTCCTCTTGGAATCTTCATATGATATCTCATATCCCTTGAGATACTCAAGTTCCTTCTTTTCCTTCACATCAATTATATTCAGTCTTTTCATCATACATCAACACCATCTGAAGGAAATACGATATCAGATTTTCTCCTCAGCATATCCAGAACTTCCATCACCTCAAGACTTATCTTCAAGCTGTTTATTTCTGATTCGGTTTCCTTATTCTCAATCATTGATATGAACTCCCTTATCTCGTAAACCATATCATTGTCTTCTTGCTTGATTCCCAAGTCTTCTATAGTTCCGTCCTTATATCTGATCATCACTTTATCATAAAAAGGCATTCTATCTATTACCATCGTTCCACTTTCACCTTGTATCTCCGTAGGCAGATACGAAGTCGATATCTTGGAATACTGAACATGCCCCTCCATATCATCATATGAGAACAACGCTTGCCCCTGACCGTCCACGCCGTTGTGAAGTTTTGTCCCTACAGCTAGAACGTTATTCGGCATTCCGAAGAGATTAACCATAGGAGCTATGCAGTAGACCCCGATATCCATAAGAGCTCCATTCGAAAATTCTTTCTTGAAGGTATTCATGATATCGCCTTTCAAAAAAGAGTCATACCTAGATGAATACTGACAGAAACTACTGCTGTATCTTCTTACCTTCCCTATTTTATGTAGATTTTCTTTCACCCTGTTGAAATTTGGAAGCATCGTAACACGCATGGCTTCCATCAAAAGTCTGTTTTTCTCCTTGGCAAACTTGATCATTCTTTTAGCTTCTTCAGCATTGGAACTGAAAGGCTTCTCCACCAATACATGTTTACCTTGCCTAAGTGCTTTCATAGTGTATTCGTAGTGGAGAAAATTCGGCACTGCTATATAAACAGCATCTATTTCATCGCTATCTAGCATTTCATCCAAATCAGTGTATACAAACGGAACATCGTACCGCTTTTGAAACTCCTTTGCTTTCTCCATGCTTCTAGAGTAAAAAGTGTGGAAAGAAAACTCATCAACTTCACTTGCCGCTTCTAAGAACAACTCCACTATCTTTCCGCTTCCAATTATTCCGAATCTCGTCTTTTCCATCTAGAACCTCCTTAAAAAGAAAAAAAGGCACTGCCTTTTTCTTTCACAACAAAATCTATTTTCCTTCAACCAGAGGGTTTCAGCTCATCGCCTCTTGAAAACTTCTTCTCTATCTCAAAAACTCTCCATATACCTGATTCGAAACATCGAATCCATAGTCTGTAAGATGCACTCTTCCCATCTCCACAACCAAAGCTCCGTATTCGACCATCTTTTCAATCTCCGTTTCATATTCAATCAAGAAATCGACATCAAATCTCTCTTTGAATTCCTCTATGGAAAATCCTTCTGTCTTTCTCAAATTCAGCATGATGTATTCGAACTTTTCCTCATCGAAATCTATCTTTTCAACATCAGATACAGGTTTTTCACCTTCTTTTATCTTCTTCAGATACTCTTGCATCGCCGATTCGTTCGCATACCTCTCACCGTTTAGATAGCCATGCGCCGAAACACCTAGTCCGATGTATTCTAACGCGCTCCAATAAAGCATATTGTGTTTCGACTCATATCCTTTTTTTGAAAAATTGGAAATTTCATATCTATGATATCCATTATTCTTTAACTCGGATTCAATAATATGAAAATACTCTCGATCGATTTCGTCTGATATAGGTAGGATTTTCCCAGATTCTTTCATACGACTGAGAATCGTATCCTCTTCATACATTAAACTATAAGTTGAAATATGCTCAGGATTCAGTATTGAAAACTCATTGATATCTTTTAATAAATCTTCTGGTTTCTGACTAGGCAACGCATAGATCAAATCCAAGTTGACATTGTCAAATCCAGCATCTCTAATCATTTGATATTTCTCTTTTACATCGTCAAAACTATGAAGCCTACCTAAAACCGTCAATTGTCTTTCATTTGTTGTTTGAACACCCATGCTTATGCGATTTATTCCCAACTTTTTATAGCACATAAGCTTGTCCATTGTAACAGATTCAGGATTTACTTCTATTGTGAATTCTTCCACTTCACGTAGATTTAAATTGTCGACTATTTTCCCTACCATTTCACAAGACAATAGACTCGGTGTACCACCGCCTATATATATTGTTTTTATATCTTTCATTTCATCTTGATATAAGAGTATTTCGTTAGCTAAAGCATCAATATACTCATCCATCAACGTTAAATCTGTCTTTGATACAAAGTGACAGTAACTACATTTTTTCTTGCAAAATGGTATATGGATATAAATTCCTTTCATATGTATACCTACTTGTCATTATTTTATTACAACTATTTACTTGTTAACTTTTATTCTCTTTTTATCACTATACATTTTATCTTCGGCATTTTTAATGATATCGTTGATGTTTTGTTCAGGTTCAATTTTTGCGTCCACTCCAAATGCTATTGAAATTTCAATTGAATCAATATATGATTCAGAGCATTTTTTCTTTATTCTATCTACTATTCTTTCCGAATCTTCAATTTTTGTTTTAGGCAGTAAAGCGATAAACTCATCTCCACCGATTCTTGCAATAATATCATCACTGCGAAATTCGCCTTTTATAATTTCTGCAGCTTTCTTTAATAATCCGTCTCCCTCTTTATGTCCATAATTGTCATTTATATTTTTCAAACCATTGACATCCACAAAAACTATAGAAAGCGGATAATTTCTTTTTGTATCCAACCTGTTAATCTCTTCTTCAAAAAATCTTCTATTATAAAGCCCGGTTAATTCATCGTGATAACTTATGTATATAATCTCGCGTTGTGCGTTTTTTCTCTGGGATATATCAGAATATATGCCGTATCCGCCAACTACTTCACCATCGATAATAATCGGAACACCCCTAATTGAAACTTCTCTTTCGATGCCTTCTAGTCCATAACGAAAACCTTCACCGTTCGCTACAATACCTTTAAATAAATCTTTGGTTATTCCCCTAGCTTCATCTATAACATCATCATTTCCAATTATATCATCAAGATTTTCCCCAATAATATCTTCAAGTCTATATCCAAACATCTGAGTGAATTCACTATTTGTATCGACGACACAATAGGTTTCATCTAGCATTACTATTGCTTCCTTTGTATTTGTAAACAGTGCTTTAAAATTCGAATTCTGTTTCATCAATTCTCGTTCTACACTTTTCCTTAAAGATATATCTGAATATATAGCATATATTCCAACTACTTCGCCACTGACAACAATTGGAATTCCTTTGATTGTAACTTCTTTTCCATT
>DAOURC010000136.1 GCA_030625285.1 Eubacteriales bacterium | reverse complement strand
GTTTGCAATTCCGATTTTTCCAGCGTTTTTAAAGATAGACCTTAGTGATATTCCAGCAATAATGACAGGATTTGCATTAGGACCTGTAGCTGGTGTTGCGGTTGAATTAGTTAAAAATGTTCTACATCTTATGAGAACATCGACAGGCGGTGTCGGAGAATTGGCAAATTTCCTTGTAGGATCGGCATTCGTTTTTCCTGCAGCGTATCTGTATTCTAAGAAAAAGGATAAAAAGACAGCGATTATCGGTATGATAGTTGGAATAATTTCAATGGCCGTTGTTGGAGCATTGGCGAATTATTTCATATTGTTGCCGTTTTACACGACTTTCATGCCTATGGAAGCAATCATCGGTATGGCTGCTGCAGTCAATAGTTTGATAGTGGATCTAAAGACCTTGATATTTTATGCTATCATTCCATTTAACTTGGTAAAGGGAATAGTAGTGACACTTATTACAATCCCTGTTTACAAGAAAGTATCAAAAGTGTTGCATAGATAAACAAAAGATGTTGTTCATCTTAAAAAAATATTAAAATAATAAAACTCTTCGGGATGGAAATTCTGGAGAGTTTTTTATATAATTGATTTTGGTGTTCACAAGATCAATAATCAGTAAAAAAAATTCATAAAATATTAAATAATTTGGAACGAAAACCAGACAAGTTGCATCTATAGAGTGTAGGGGGCGAAAAAGTGATAGAAAAAGTGATAGAAAAAGTGATAAAAAATCATCATCATCAATTATATAGAATTGCTTATAGCTATATGCGTAATAATGAAGATGCAGAGGATATTCTGCAAAGCGCCTATGAAAAAGCGTTAAAAAGTGAAAACCAGCTAAAAGATAGAAAAAAGGTGAAGGGCTGGTTGACAAAAATTATAATCAACGAATGTAATCAGACGTTTAGAATGAGAAAAAAGCAGAAAATTTCTTTAGAGAATCTAGGGTTAAACGCACCTAGTGTGATTGATGTTGATTATTCACAAAATATTCAAATTAAAGATGCTTTGTTATTGCTTGACGAAGAGCAGAGAAATTTAGTTGTTTTAAAACATTTGATGGGATACAGGCAGCGTGAAATTGCCGTAATACTCGATATGCCAATAGGAACGGTAAAATCGAAATTATCTAGGTCGATGGAAGTTTTAAAAGACGTTATAGGAGGAGATTCGTGTGACTGATAGACAACTGAAAAGAATGTTGAAACTTGAGAAAAAACAAATCGAGAAAGAAATTTTCCAACAAAAAAAGAATAGACTGAGTTTTTATCGAAAACGATTGTTTGTTATGATAACTGCAATTCTAATGCTATCTAGTGTTGCATTTGCATATCATCAGTTTACAATCTCAGAATGGTTTTTAGCGGAAAGTTTAAACTATGATCAGATTTTAGATAAAAATCCCACTTATCGATTGGATATGGAATCGAAGGATCAGGGCGTTGCAGTAACTATCGAAGGTTTTGTGACGGATGAGCTTAATACGTATTTGTACTATAATATAGAAGATGAAACAGGGAGAAGACTTAGAGTCAGCCGTGACGGGATTGAAATAGAAAATGCCGATACTCTATTTAAAGAGCTTAAATCTGATTTATATGAATCAATGATACCAAAAGAATATGTGGATGAGAATTTCAAATCGTTCTATCATGCAGGTTCATCTACTTTGGCATCAGAAAACCTTAATATATATAGAGAGGTAATTCGTTTTGATACTCTAGATGTAAAAAGCGGTACAGCTGAAGTTATGATCACACAGCTGATAGATGAAAGCGGCAATGTCATCGAAGGAAAGTGGAGCTATGAATTACCGTTCGACAGATATAAAGTTGAAAAGATCGAGATAGGAAAAGAACAAACGATTTCATTGCCTTATAAAGACGAAGAAATCACTTTGAAGTATCTCAGTCTTGAAAAAGGGATTACTGCGACAAGACTGAGTTATATAGAGACAAAAGATAAGGATAACCTTAATGTGGGTTACAATAATTTCATGATCAACGATGAGCCGCTTAGAAAGATATTTTTTGGAAGTGATGTTAAACAGGACATCAACCAGATGGATTTTTTCCCGATTGAAGTCAAAAAAATCCGAAGAATCACCTGTGAACTTGAATCGCTCTACGTTGATGAACGTGTATTGGAAATTTATCCGCTAGAAAGCTTTCCGGTTGAAATCGAGTATAAGGGAGAAACTCTCCTTATAGAAGAGTCTTTCACTGACAGGTATAAATACACTATAACAGATGATGGGTACAAGAATCGCGATTTTCATTTTCTAGAGTTTGAATTCAAATTCGGAAAAAGTCTTTCTCCTATGCAGTCTGCAGGTGGGGAGAGTTATCTGGTTTTCAAAGATGGAAATGAAACGAAGGTAGTTACATTTTTTGATGGAATGATGTATCCAGATGCTGAAACAAGAACAAAGAAGTATATTTTAGAAACACACTTTTCGGACGAAGAACTAAAAAGCAAGGAATATTATGAATATAGTGGCGAATCAGCTAATCAAATCAGAATCAGGCGTGAATATAAAAAAATAAGAGTAAACCAAGAAATTATTATCTATAGCAAGTGGCTTTGGTAAAATGAATTGATAAAGAAGTTGATGTTTCGAAGAGAAATTTTTGATATATTAACTTTTTTATTTTTTGTGATATAATTTTTTTGAGAAATTAAATTAGGAGATAATGATATGTATGATGTTATAATAATCGGCTCAGGACCTGCTGGTCTGATGGCTGGAGTAGAGCTAAAAAATGATTTAAAAGTTTTGATTTTAGAGAAAAACGAACAACTAGGCAAGAAACTTTTAGTTTCTGGCGCTGGTCAGTGTAATTTTACTCATTCTGGATCAATCCTAGAGTTTTTTTCTAAATACAACAATGAAGGCAGATTTATTAAAAGGTCTTTGAGTTTGTTTACAAATAAAGACTTGATTAGATTTTTTATTGATAATGATTTAGATATAGTTACCAGAGATGACGGAAAGGTCTTTCCAAAATCGCTTAGGGCGAAAGATTTGATAAATATATTTGAAAGAAAATTTAGGAAAATGAAGCGTGAAATAAAACTAAAGAGTAAGGTAATCAAGATTGAACATGGAGAAGATTTTACAGTACATACTGAAACTGAAAAGTATGAATCAAAATATCTTATCATAGCCACAGGAGGGATGACTTATCCATCTTTAGGTACTTCTGGTGATGGATATGAATTCGCCAAATCTTTAGGACATAAAATTGAATCTTTAAATATGGGTCTATCTCCAGTTTATATAAAAGATGACGGACTTGTAAATCTAAGCGGCATTACTTTAAAAGAAATTGAAATGTCCCAATATAGAAGTAATAAAAAGTTGAATGTTTTTAAAGGAGACTTACTCTTTACTCATAGAGGACTTAGTGGACCTATAATTATCGATAATTCGAGGCATTTTAAAGCTGGGGATGAACTTAGAATAAACTTCGGCATTGGCAATCTTAATGAGAAAAAACTGATAAAAAATGCGTTAAGAGAGTTTTTACCTGAGAAGATTACAATTTATTTAATAAAAAGATATAACTTTGATACAGAGAAACCTTTGCTTCAGTGGAATAAAA
>DAOURC010000012.1 GCA_030625285.1 Eubacteriales bacterium | reverse complement strand
TTAGTATGAAATCAAGTTTTTCTTCTACTTCTTGTTTAGAAGTATTAAAGAAAACTATTATAAATTCATCGCCGCCATAGCGAGCAAAAATATCTGATTCTCTAATCTCTTCGTTAATGATATCAACAAGGGTTTTTAGGGCTTTATCTCCTGCACTGTGCCCATGTTTATCGTTAATTTTTTTGAGACCATTCATATCAATTAGACTTATAATAAATTCTTCGTTATATCTCAAAGCTTTTTTATGGTATTCGGCAAGTAAATTCTCAAAATATGAGCGGTTAAGTATTCCTGTAAAACTGTCGAATTTTGAAAGTTCTACAGTTTTCTCATACATGATGTAATTGCTGAGTGCGATGCTTATTTGATTGGATATATATTTCATGACCGGGATAATATCTTCTGAAAAAGCGTTTTCTTTCTCGCTGTCGATATTCAACATGCCGTAAAGTTTATCGTTGATGAAAATGGGCGAGCTGACTGAAGCGAGTACATCATATGCATTCATGTCGTCAAAAGACACATATTTTTCACTTTGAATATGTTTTTTATTAAACGATCTCAAGTTACTTGCAATCTTTGGTTCTTTAATGTCGCCGTTTGACATGACAGAAATAAATGTCTCTGATAAATCTAAATTAATTGACTGTAAGTCATTAAGTTCATAGCCATAAGCTACAATATATTCAGTGATTTTATCATCTACGTTTCTTATGACGCATCCGTGAGAAGCATCAGGTATTGTCTCAATCGTTTTTTCTAAGATGAAATTGAGAAAATCCAATTGATTATCAAAATCTAAAATTGAATTACTTATTTCCAATAAAAAATCCTTTGTTTTTATGCTCTGTTCTAAAGAATCATTTAATGTATTGATTTCTTCAAATAAAATTGATTGGTTTTTATAAATGGATTCGATACTTAAAAAGATGTTCTTAAATAATTTGGGTGCGTTGTAGATTAACCCAAGAAAATCGTGCTCTTCAATATGAGTTGTAATATCGTCTTGAAAATGCAAATGCATTTCAGCGTGAATTTTTTTAAGATAAGAGCTAAGCAATTTTGCAGATAAGGTTCTATATCCTATAAAAACAGACAAAATAACAACAGATTGTAGCAACAAAGCATATGGATTCGGCAGCAGTATATCGATTGAGATAATCAATGCGATTGATATTAGTGAGGCGATTAGTGATAATTTATATACATTAATTAATTTTCTTAACATATAAGCATCTCCTAAATTGATTTAGCTAGTTGAAATCCAAAATGCACAAGGAATAATCCTAAAATCAAATTAATTGATACATTTAAAATTCCAGTGAAAAATTTATCTCCAGTAAAAAATATATAACTCTCAAGCATATACGTTGAGAAAGTTGTAAAGGCTCCAACAAAGCCTGTTGTAAACATTAATATGTACTCTTGTGGAATATTTGTCGACTTGATTAATTTGTATGTGACAAAGCCCAATATAAAACTTCCGAAGGCATTAACAAATAATGTGCCGAAAGGGAAGGAACTATTCAAAAATTTTGATATAATGTATCTTAAGGAGCTTCCAAAGAAACCACCGATGCCTACATAAAGAATATTTTTTAACATGATACACCTCTAAATGTTTAGTTTTGTTTGATAATGGTATTTATTTAATGGTATTATAAGTATATTATAACAGAAAAATATATAAAGGAGGATTTAATGGATAAATTATTTTCACCTCAAGTGATGTGGATGGCATTGATAATTATTTTTATAATTATTGAGGGAGTATCTTTTGGGCTGGTTTCCATATGGTTTGCCTTCGGTGCGTTGATTGCATTGATCAGTTCTTATTTCATCGATTCAATTATTATTCAGATTGCTTTGTTTATCCTTGCGTCGGGTTTATTAATGTATTTCACCAAACCTATTGTGCAGAAATATTTAAAAGCTGGAAGAGAAAGGACAAATGTAGATAGTTTAATTGATGAAAAAGGAGTGGTTGTCAAAGATATTAAAATGCATGAAACAGGACATGTCAAAGTCAAAGGACAGATATGGACTGCTTATAGCGATGAAGATATTGATAATGGAGTAGATGTCGTTATTGAAAAAGTAGAAGGAGTTAAATTAAAAGTTAGAAAGGATGAGAAATAGATGTTTAATTTTATAATATTACTAATTGTTATTGCTGTAGCTGTAGTCTTAATTGTAATGAATATTAGAATTGTTCCACAGGCGAATGCCTTTGTAATAGAGAGATTAGGGGGATATTTAAAAACTTGGGGTGTTGGACTGCATATTAAGATTCCTTTGATTGATAAAATAGCTAAAAAAACAGATTTAAAAGAAAAGGTAATAGATTTTCCACCACAACCCGTTATAACAAAGGACAATGTTACAATGAAAATCGATGCTGTCATATATTTTCAGATTACAGATCCAAAGCTTTACACTTACGGAGTTACGAGACCGATGGTGGCGATAGAGAAATTAACAGCGACTACACTAAGAAATATCATCGGACAGTTAGAATTAGATGAAACTTTAACCAGTAGAGATGTAATCAATACCCAGATGAGAAGTATTTTAGATGAAGCAACAGACCCTTGGGGTATTAGAGTAAACAGGGTTGAAGTGAAAAACATCATACCTCCTCAAGATATTCAAAATGCGATGGAAAAGCAGATGAGAGCTGAAAGAGAGAGAAGAGAGGCGATATTAATAGCTGAGGGACAAAAACGTTCAGCAATCCTTATCGCTGAAGGTAATAAAGAAGCGCAGATATTAGGAGCCGAGGCAGAAAAAAGAGCTATTATTTTACAATCTGAAGCTAAAAAAGAAGCGGCTGTAAAAATTGCAGAAGGTGAAGCTTTAGCGATTAAATTGATCAAAGAGGCAGATCCGACTAAGGAAATATTAACTCTAAGAAGTTTTGATGCATTTATAGAAGCATCTAAGGGAAATGCTACAAAGATTATCATTCCGTCTGAAATACAAAGTTTAGCTGGATTGGCTACATCACTTAAAGAAGTAATGACGAAAGAAGAAAGCGAAGCTTAATTGCTTCGTTTTTTCAAATAATATTGGGGGGATTAAATGAAAAAAAATATTGGATTTCCTAAAATGCATAAGGAAATTAATGAAAAAAGATCTTTTTTACCAGCTTTTTTTGGAGAATTTAAAGAATGCGATATTGAAATATGGTTAGAGCATGATTATGGTAAGGAAATGGGTTTCACAGAAGAGGATTATCTGAAGGGAAATGGAAATATCATATTTGATACAAAAGAAGTTATATATTCTAAGGATATTGTAATGGTGCTTAGGGCGCCGATAAACGAGGAATTAAAGATTATGAAAAGGGGTTCTGTTTTAATTTCCATGCTTCATTATATTACCCGAGAAACTAGGAATGCCTTTATGGAGAAATTAGGAATTGTTTCTTTTTCAATGGATTCGATGGTGGATGATGATAATCGCCGTGTAGTTGTAAATAATTATGGAACCTCATTCAATGGTGCTAAAATCGCAATAGAACAATTAGAAAACGAATTAGGCGATGCAAGTATCGATAGACCAATTAATATCGCAATAATTGGAATGGGCGAAATTGGTCTTACTGTTGCAAGAGCTTTTAAAGATCTATCAAATGAAAGATTAAACAAATTGAAAGATGAATATAATGGATTGAAAATCACCATGCTTACCAGGAGTATAACGGGCAACTCAAAACTTTTAATTGAAGAACTGAGAAATGCTGATATTTTAGTCGATGCATCATCTAGAAATGACACATCAAAGTATATAGTCGAAAATCGAATGATAAAGGAATTGCCTGCGCATGCCATTATTTTAGATATAACAGCGGACCCTTATGATTTCGAGAAGCAGCCACCTCAATTCAAGGCGATTGAAGGGATTCCGACAGGAACTCTCGATCAAATCGTATTTAAAACCGATGATGAAGCCTATGAGGAACTCAAAGATCGCATGGCTGTAATTGATAAAAGGACAGTAGTAAGTTGTAATGCTTGGCCTGGAGTAGCTCCGATAACCTCGATGGAATTGTATGGACGGCAACTATTGCCGATTATAAAAGTTCTGATTAATAAAGGACATGAAAATTTGAATGTCAATTCAAAAATTTATTATGAACGTATATTATATAGATCGTCATATGATTATTTTAAAGAGAGTCACGAATAATTGGATTTAAAAAACAACTAAGCGCAGTTTTGCTTGGTTGTTTTTTTTGATAGCGGCAAAATGTAATGGTATAGTGGTTTTGTTAAGATATTAAACTGCAATATTAATATTATCAATATGATTAATATATAAATTAATATTATTAATATAAAAATGCAATTAATTAATAATATGTGTTTACAAATTAAATATATTGATATATAATGAATTCAGAGGTGGGGGAAATGAATCGTGAAGTAATTGGTCGATGTCCAGTATGTGGCGAAAAACTAAAGGTGGTAAAATTGCATTGCCAAAGGTGCGATACTAGTATTGAAGGTAAATTTGATTTGGACAAATTTTCATATTTAACTAAGGAAGAAAAATTTTTTATCGAGACATTTATCAAGAATAGGGGGAATATAAAAGAGATTGAGAAAGACTTGGGAATTTCTTATCCAACGGTAAGAAGAACTCTAGATCAAGTCATTAAATCTCTTGGGTACAATGTTCAACCTGATGAAAAAGAGGTTTCCAGCATTGATGTACTTGAAAAGCTGGAAAAGGGTGAAATTAGTTCGGAAGAAGCTTTAAAATTATTGAAAGGTAGTGAGTGAAATGAGTGAAAAAGCTAAAATTTTGAAAATGGTTGAAGACGGAATAATCACATCTGAGGAAGCGCTTAAATTACTAGAGGCTATAGAAGAAAATAATGTTAAGGTTGTTAAAAATGACAAGAGTAAATTAAAAGGTAAAAAATTAAAAATAAAAGTTTTTGATCCTAGCGACAATACAAAAATTGATGTTAAAATACCGCTATCTCTTATAAATTTGGGTTTAAATATTGGAACGAAATTCAAACCTGAGTTAAAAGAAAAATTAGGTGGTATCGATATCGACGAAATAATTAAAACGGCTATTGATGACTTTGATGAAAATGGTAGTCAAACTATAATAGACATAGAAGAAGAGGATGGAACGACTGTAAAAATTTATATCGATTAGGAGAATTAAATGGATACTCTTGAGTTGTTAGCTGAAAAGTTAAACAAGATTAATATCACTTGGGCAATAGGTGCATCAACGGTTCTATATTCCAATGGTTATGAAAAATTACCGAATGATATAGATTTGTTCATCGAAGAAAAAGATTTTGTAATAGTTAGAAATGATCTTTTGAAATATGGTGAAGAAAAAATTAAAATTGATGATAATGATATTTATAACACTCAGAAATTTACGACGATTGTTGTTGATGGGACAGAAATAGATATCATTGCTGGATTTTATATACGCCATGAAGAAGGGGAGTTTAGATTTGTTTTCGACGATAAATCTATTGATATAGTTATCGATGTAGGAAATCAAACGGTAAATATCATGGCCCTTGAAGACTGGTATATCTTATATCAGCTTATTCCAGGGAGAGAGAAAAAAGTACAGATCATTAAGAATCTATTAGAGAAGAAAGAGACAATAAGGATGGATCTGATTGATAGGTCGTTAGAGCTGGAATTACCCATATGTATTAGGAAAACCATCGAAAAAATAATCAGATAGAAAAATATTTGATTATTTTTTTTATTTTTGTTAAAAAGTTGAAGTAAATATATTATAATAGGGTTATGCAAACGATTGCACAATAATTTATGGGGTGATTTAATGAAACGAATATTTTCGCTAGTAATAATTTTCAGTTTATTATTTGGAGTATTTATTGTACCGAATTTTGCAGCTGAAGATAATCGAGTTATCATTCATTATCAAAGAGATGACGAAAATTATGAGGGGTGGAACATTTGGCTGTGGCCGGAAGGTGGAGAAGGCGGCGGTTATGACTTTTCCTATGAAGATGAGTTCGGTAAAATTGCAATTATAGATCTTGCAGATATAGATGACGAAGCTGGATTCATTATAAGGTTGAATGATTGGGAATCAAAAGATGTAAGTTCGGATCGGTTTATAGAAATGAAAAATGGATTTGCTGAAATTTGGGTTTATACCAATCAAGAAGATTTCGATTATGAAGCGCCAAAAGGTTATAAGGTATTCAATCCCAGCGAAGCTATATTACTCTCAGGCGCGGAGGCTATTATAGAAGTAGTTGGTGAAGATAGTACTAGCATGAAAATTCACTATCATAGATTTGACGGGAATTATGAGGGGTGGAACATTTGGCTATGGCCGGATGGAAAAGATGGAGCGGCGTATCAGTTTAATGGCGAAGATGAATACGGTGTATATGCGGATATACTCGTTCCTGATACAGAGGGAGTCAGTCAAATAGGTTATATTGTTAGGTTGAACGATTGGGAAGCAAAAGATATTGACTCGGATAGATATGTTAAATTAAATAAGATCAATGAGGAAAACGTTTTAGAAATGTTTTTGGTGCAATCCGTAGAAAACACGTATCATTCATTGGAAGAAGTCGATTTGACGCCAAAATTCTTGCGGTTAGAGGCGATTGAAAATAATGTTTTGTTTATAACGACGACAATACCAATAGAGAAATCAAAGTTAGAAGAGGGATTTTATTTAATGAGTTCAGAAAACGAAAAAATATATGTGACATCTATAGATGCAAATGATGAGGATTTCATTCAAAGCGCCAAATTGTCATTTAGTGAAAATTTTAATCTTTCAGTGGCGTATGTAGCCAAGTTTGAAGGGTTTGAAGAAAAAGTGGTGGATATCTCTCCTTTGTATTCATCTGAAAGCTTTGAAAATGAATATACTTACGAAGGTGGCGATTTGGGAGCTGTATATTCGGCTGTCGAAACAAGATTCAAGGTATGGGCGCCAACTGCTTTGTCGGTTACTTTAAATTTGTATGAAGAAGGAAACGATGTCGACGCTTATCAGCATATTGAAATGGAAAAAGAAGAAAAAGGTGTATGGAGTGCAGCGGTAGATGCTGATATAAATGGAGTGTACTATACATATAGCGTAGATAACGGAAATGGTTTTAAAGAAGCTGTTGATCCGTATGCAAAAGCAATTGGAATCAACGGCATGCGAGGTATGGTTATAGATTTGGATGAAACAGATCCAGCGGGCTGGGAAAATGACAGTGGTCCGAAGATCGATAAGGCGAACGATGCGATAATCTATGAACTGCATGTAAGGGACATATCGTCGCATTTAAGCAGTGGGATTGAAAAGAGTGGAAAATTCCTCGGGTTGGTTGAATCCGGCACGACTACAGTTGATGGAACTAAGACAGGACTAGATCATTTAAAGGAGTTAGGTATAACTCATATTCAAGTATTACCTTTCTTTGATTATAAAAGTGTAAATGAAACTGCTCTTGATAGTAATAATTTCAACTGGGGATACGATCCGGTCAATTATAATGCACCAGAAGGTTCGTATTCAAGTGATCCATATCATGGAGAAATTAGAGTTGTAGAATTAAAAGAAACTATTAAAAAGCTACATGATGAAAATATCGGTATCATAATGGATGTGGTTTATAATCATACGGCGCTCAGCGCAAATTCACATTTAGAAAATATTGTTCCGGGTTATTATTATCGCATGAATGCCGATGCTTTTTCCAATGGATCTGGTTGCGGTAATGAAACAGCCTCGGAAAGAGCGATGGTAAGAAAGATGATAATCGATTCTGTCGTTTATTGGACTGAAGAATATCACGTAGATGGATTTAGATTCGATTTGATGGGACTTCACGATATTGAAACTATGACTCAGATTAGAAAAGCTCTTGAAGAAATCAATCCAGATATCATTATTTATGGTGAAGGGTGGACTGGTGGAGGTTCAACGTTAGCTGAAGAATTGAGATTGATTAAGAAAAACACCTATCTTGTGCCTGGAGTTGGAGCGTTCAATGACGATATGAGAGATGGAGTTAAAGGTGATGTATTTCAAGCTGAGCAGTCTGGGTTCGTCAGCGGAAAAACTGGTCTTGAAGAAAGCGTTAAATTTGGAGTGGTTGCCGCAACGGATCATCAAGGGATAAATTATGGATTGGTCAATTACTCAAACAAGCCATGGGCTATAAATCCAAGCCAATCTATAAATTATGTATCGGCTCATGATAATTTGACTCTATGGGATAAACTATCTGCTACTAGCGGCGATCTTGCAGATGAAGAAAGAATAAAAATGCAAAAGCTCGCTAACGGTATAGTTTTTACATCTCAAGGTGTACCATTTCTACATGCAGGTGTTGATTTTTTAAGATCAAAGGATGGAGATCATAATAGTTACAAATCATCAGATAGCATTAATCAGCTGAACTGGGATGAAAAAACTGAAAATATAGATGTGTTTAATTATTATAAAGGTTTGATAGAGATGAGGAAAGCTCATCCTGCATTCAGATTGGCAACTTCAGAAGAAATTCAAAATCATTTAACTTTCTTTGAAGTAAACAGTGATAATGGATTAACTTTACCGACATCATCGATGGTGGGATTCTTGCTAAACGATTATGCAGGCGGAGATGAATCCGGAGCGATTATCACTCTTTATAATGGAAATGAGAATAGTCAAATTGTAACACTGCCAGAAGGTGACTGGTCTGTAATCGTAAATGATGAAAAAGCTGGAACCGGCATTATTGAAGTAATAAACGGAAAGGCGACGGTTAAGGGACGAAGCATGATTGTCTTGACAAAAGATGAACCCGTTACTCTTATAGAAAATAATAGTGTAGAAGATTCGAATGGAAAATACAGCTTAGGGACTACATTGGGATATATAGGCGTAGCAGTGATGTTATTGGCGGGGTATGTGTTCTTTAAAAAGAAGAAAAAATAAATAATTAATTAATTAATTAATCTTAAAAAATAACCAGGTTGAGTTTGACTTGTTATTTTTTTGTCTCATTTGAACCTTTTGCCGTATTGAATCGTTATATATAAAAGGAGGAATTCTGATGGATTTAGATTTGATTAAAATGTTGATGCCGCTTATTATTTTGAATTATACTTTGGCGGCCTTTTGTCTATGGATGATTATTACAAAAGGTGTAAGAAATCTGAATAAGGTTATATGGTCGTTGATAGTAATATTCGTTAACGGATTTGGATCTATACTCTTTTTGATTTTCGGAAGGAAGAATATCTATGATTAAACTTGAAAAAGTGTGCAAGAAATATAAAAATTTCTTAGCCTTGAGTGAAGTGAACCTAGAGATGAAAAAAGGTGAGATTTATGGATTGTTGGGACATAACGGTGCGGGCAAGACTACTACGCTAAAAGCGATTATTGGTCTTTTAAAGATTGATTCGGGAAATATTCAAGTCGATGACGATATAAGAATCGGATATATGCCGGAAGCTCCTGTGTTTTATGAACACCTGACTTTGAAAGAGTATATGAATTTCATATCAAAAGATTACAAATACGACTATCTAATTGAATTGGTAGGATTAAAAGATTTTATGAACAAGAAAATATCGAACTTTTCAAAAGGCATGAAACAAAGAGTTGCATTTGCGTGTGCGCTTACTCAAGAACCGGAAATTTTATTGCTTGATGAACCGCTATCCGCACTCGATCCCGAGGGAAGAAAAGACGTAATCAATATCATCAAGGGACTGAAAGATGAGGGGAAAACCATAATGATATCTACTCATATTCTTTCTGATGTGGAAAACACTTGTGATCGTATAGGTATTTTGAAAAATGGAAATGTGATATTTGAAGACAGTTTGTCAAAGTTGAAAAAGAAATTTGTCTATCCGATAGTTGACATATGTGTTCAAGGTGTATCTTCGGATGTCGATTTTGATTCGCTCGAATTTGTCGATAAATTCACTTATGAAAACAATTGTTATTCATTCTATCTAAATGATATAAGAGCTGGAAAAAAAGAACTATTAAAAAGTGCTGTCGAGAATGATATTGAAATCATAAGTGTCAATCAGAGAAAATCGAGTCTAGAGGATATTTATCTAGAGATGATAGGCGGCGGTGAAAAAAATGATTAAAAAAGAATTTATAGAAGGAATAAAGAGTTACAAGTTTTTGATTATCGCATTTGTATTTGTTTTTTTTGCTTTGCTAGATCCAATCATGCTGAAGTTTCTCCCGAGTATTTTAAAATCACAGACTGGGATGGAAGGGTTGGCGGAGTTTATCACTATAAGTGGAGAAGAAGCAATCAAGAGTTATATCGGCAATATCCTTCAGATTATTCCTGTAGTTTTAGCGTTCACTTTGACCGGATTGGTCTCTAAGGAATTTACAAATCATTATATCGATATACCTTTAAGTAAAGGGATCGATTTAGGCAGGCTTTTCATATCGAAATTTGCTGTATATGGAATTGTTATTATTGCGATTGTTTTTATATCGATGGTCATTAATTATTTTTACTCCATGATGCTGTTTGATGAAAAAACGTTGAATGCAATTGCGATTTTAAAGGTGATTTTGATGCTCGGTTTAATGATGGTGTATTATTTGAGCATACATATGCTGGTAGAACTATTAATAAAAAAATCGTATCTATCGAGCATTGTATCCGTTGGAATCTACTTTGGACAGTATGGATTGATTCATCTGATCGGCAAACCATATAGGTATCTAATGCCCCACTATTTGGCGCTGGAAGTCAATCGATTGCAAACCGGTTTTAGATATGAAGATATTGTATGTTCGTTGATTACGATTTCAATAAGTTTGTTGCTTGTTTTATTGGGAAGAATGATAATCGAAAATAAAAGGGTGTATTAGAAAGGTACAATATCATCAATCAATTATATGATTGATGATATACTGATAGAAGAAATGATGAAATTTCTTAGTGGATAAGGTGATTTAATGAATGTCGAAAGAGAAACCTTTTATAAAGCTAAAAGCGGGAGTAAAATACATCTCAATTATCTGATTGAGTCAAATTATCCTTTTGTTTTTAAATATATTTACAGCTTGACGTTTAATAAAGAACTCTCCGAAGATATCGCTCAAGAGACATGTGTCAGATTCATTATAAATCTAAGCAAGTTTGAATATAAAGCCAAAGTGAGTACTTTGATGATTGCTATAGGAAACAACCTATTAAAAGATTATTACAAGAAGAACAACAGAATTGTGCTTGAAAATGATTTTGATGATAAACAGATGAATTATGAAGCAAGAGAAGTCTTGATGTCGATGGATGAAGAAACAAGAAAAATGTTTGTTCTTAAATATTATCATGGATATAATTATAAGGAAATCGGTGAGGTTTTAGGAATCAAGGAAGGTACGGTGAAATCTAGATTTCATTATGCTATTAAGAATATTCGAGAGGAGGAAGAATAATGACGGATAAAAAAATAGAAATTGTGTTTCCTGATATAAACTTCGATACTAATGAAATTATCACAGAAGCGGAAAGAAGGATAAAAAGGAAAAATAATATTGACCAGATAAAATATATTATAGTATTAGTTGTTCTCTCGATAGTGATGATTTCTCTTTTAGTATATCATCAAAATTATTTCATTATTTTTCAGGTGTTGTTGATGGGAATCATATCGCCTCTGGTGTT
>DAOURC010000167.1 GCA_030625285.1 Eubacteriales bacterium | reverse complement strand
TTAAAAGTAAATTCCATTTCAGTTATAAGATTCCCCATATAGTTTAGGGGTTTTGTGCTTTTTACTGTGCCGTTGACAGCATTTGATTTAGGCAAAGTAAAAACTTCCTCAGTAGGAATATTTGCAACAAAGTATGTGTCTTGGTCATTGTTTTTACCGCCGCCTTGCCAGTAGTGTTTTTCAGGCAATTCCACAATCAGGTCGGTTCCTTCAGAAATGAAGTGAAGCGATTTGAATTTTTTATCATTTAGAAAATCTTTTCTTACGCTTAGATTTTCAAGGTGTTCTTCCCAAGCTTTTATTGGATCGTCTTGATCTACCCTTACAACTTTGAATATCGCATCCCAAAGTTTCTCCACTGAGTCAGAAGCGTTGTCAAAGACTTTATTTGCCCAAGCTTCAGTAGGGATAGATACTATAGACCATGCTACTCTACTGCTCATGGTGTGTTCTCTATACTCTTTTAAAGCTAAAGTTGCAGCTTTAATAAATGTTGACATTTTTTTCGGTTCGATGTCTTTCATAAGTTCGGGGTCGTTTGCCAAAACAGTTAGAAATGCTGTGTTTTCTTTGACCATATCATTTTTTCCATCTGCAATCCATTTCGGGAATGTTTCAAAAACAGAAATGTCGGCTTCTGAAAATCTGATATGTGTAGTTATTTCATCCTTCCAATCTACATATACATCCTTGGCGCCGGCTGAAAAAGCCTCTTTTGTTAAAAGACGAGTAAATTCTGCGCTTTCGATAGGTGATGTAATAAATAGATTTTGTCCCGGTTGAATATTGATGCCTGTTTTTATTGCCAGTTTTGCGTAGTCATTAAGTTTTTCATTAAAAGTTTTCATTTAATAGCCCTCCTGCATCTAGTATAATATAATATGTGTACATATAAAATAAATTATATGAAAATTCGTGGGTATACAGAAAAATAGGTGATATATATGGAAAAAAGAATTTTACCATTAAAATATTTTAGTTTTACATTAATGATGATACTTGGATTATTTTTTGATGATGTGAACAGTTCGAGAATATTCATACTGAGTGCTCTCTTTATAGGTTTGTTTACAATCAGTGGACTTAGAGATTATTTTAATAAACATCTTGAGTTGACCTATTTGGTAGACGGAGTATTGGTTTTGCTTATAGAATTGAATTCCAGATACGTTGTAAATTATTTTTATCATTTATTTTATATATTTATATTGATAGAATTATTTATTATATTAAAGAAAAATGCAGTGTGGGTTTCTGTTTTTATCACTTTGGTTTCCATGTATAAATTCGGTTTTTTAATAAAGGAAAGATTTAGTCTCGGTACGATTTCGCAGGTTCTTTTTTTGCTGTTTATAAATGTGTTGATTATTAGTTATGGAATTCTAAATAACCGGTACCGTAAAGAAAAAGAAGAAAAAGATAAACTATACATAGAACTTGAAAAGATGACCAGAGAGCAAGAACGGCTTAGAATTGCAAGAGATATCCACGATACTTTAGGACATGAAATGACAGCCTTGATTATGCAACTTGAAATGGCTTCGCGTCTAATGGACAGGGATTTTGAGAAGACAAGAGAAATAATCGATTCCGCAAAGAAAGGCGCTAGGGAAGGACTTACGAAAATTAGGGGAGTTGTAGAAGCGCTTAGAGAAGATGATGTCAATTATAATAAACTCATCAATGGAATGATTGAAGATTTTAGATTAAAGACTGATTTGGATATCAAGTATGAATACAATGTTGATTTCAACAAAGACGGTGTGGGAGAATGTCTATATAGATTGGTTCAAGAAAGCATTACAAATGTTTCAAGGCATTCCAATGCGGATAGTATTGAAATAAGAATTATTAAAAATGCCGATAGTATAAAGTTTTGGATTAAGGATAACGGTAGTAAAAAACCTGTAATAAAGAAAGGTTATGGGTTAAAAGGATTGAATGAGAGAATCGAGGATAAAAAAGGTAAAATGAAGATATACTATAATGAAGGATTCATTATTGAAGGATTCATTCCAACACAAGGAGGAAATCATGATTAGGGTTTTGTTAGCTGACGATCAAAAGATTCTTAGAGAAGGGTTAAAGATGATTATTGAAATGGATGATGAGATAGAGGTTTGTGGAATTGCTGAAGACGGACGAGAAGCTGTCTTTCTTACAAAAGAACTAAAGCCCGATGTCGTCGTAATGGATATAAAAATGCCGAGGATGAATGGTGTGGAGGCAACCAAATTGATAAAGGAATACGACTCTGAAATGAAAGTGATTGTTTTGACTACTTTTAAAGATGAAGAGTTTATTCAAGAGGCGATTATGAATGGAGCTAAGGGATATTTGCTTAAAGATGAATCGCCTGATGAAATCATCAAAGCCATTAAAACCGTTTATGAAGGTGGGGGATTGATGAATCCTGCTGTTGCGAATATTTTCTTGAGTAAAATGTCTGAGATGATGAAACAAAGAGGTAGCGAGGATTTTGATGAAGGAATACTGACGCCGAGAGATAAAGAAATTATTTTTTTATTGACTGAGGGACTCAGCAATAAGGAAATTGCCAAAAAAGTATTTCTATCAGAAGGAACGGTGAAAAATCATATAAGCAGACTGTTGGAAAAGCTTGGTTTAAGAGATAGAACTCAGCTTGCTGTTTTTGGCGTGAAGAATAATATAAGATAAAGTAGTGACGAAAGTCACTACTTTTTTGAGTGTATTGATGACTATATATAGCATGTGTTTTTAAATTTTAGATGTATCATATTGTCATAAGGAGGAGTTTAAATGAGAAAATATATATTGATAATATTAATATTGAGCATTATAACCATGATTGGTTGTAATGACAAGGGTTATGACGATTACAAAAGGGCTCTTGAAAAAACCAATGATTTAAAGAGTTATGAACTTTATTTGGATATGAAAGTTGAAATGGATTATGATTATGAAGGCTTGGATCAAGATGAAATCGAAATGATAAAAAATTATCAGAATATGGAAATGGAAATGATAGCTGTAGAAGATCATAGAAAAGGTTATGTGGATTCTGAAGTATATATTTCTTATGGCGGTATCGGTTTCAATGCGGATTATTTTGTTTCAGACCAAGGTTCTTATTTGTCGTTGCCGTTTGTCGAGGGT
>DAOURC010000141.1 GCA_030625285.1 Eubacteriales bacterium | reverse complement strand
ACACAACCGAGAAATCTTGAAAATTCCTATATGCCTGTATTTAATGCAGGTGTTTTTTTTGTGAAAGCTATGAATTTCAACAAACAATATGAAATCATTGAATTATCTCACCAAGAAGGACATATTCTTTCTGGATGGAATAATAAAATAAACGATTGCGATGACTTTTTTTTACTGCACATATCTGGTGGAACCACAGAATTGTTAGAAGTCAGTAAAGAGAGTAAACGGTTGAAATCTAAAATATTATATGAAAGCTTGGACATCAGTTTCGGTCAATTGCTCGATCGCATAGGCAATTATATGAAATTGGATTTTCCAGCTGGCATGTATTTAGATTTGCATGCAGATAAGTATGTTAAAACAAATTTCAAGATATCTGCAAATGAGAAAGGTTTCAATCTTTCTGGAATGGAAAACAAATTAAAAAGAATTTACGATGAAACAATGGATTTGAATCATGTTGCGAATTTAACTTTTTCATATTTAGTCGAAGTGATTGAATTTATGAGTTATCGCATTGTAAAGAATCAACCTTTATTGATCGTTGGTGGCGTTGGTGAAAGTGATTTTTTAAGAAATAATATTAAGGAAAACAATATTATTTTTGCGAAAAATGGCCTGTCAAGAGATAACGCTGTTGGTCTTTCGCAATATCCGTACATTATGGGGGAAATATGAATTTAAGAACGTTAAGTGTAACTGAGTTGAATCAATATATAAAAAGAATTATTAATTCTGATCCTATTCTTAATGCAATTAAAGTCGAGGGTGAAATCTCCAACTTCAAAAAACATTCTAGCGGTCATGCTTATTTTTCTATCAAGGACGACAACAGCCGCATTAATTGCGTGATGTTCAGTAATTATTTTGATTCAATTGATTTCATACCTAAAGATGGACAAATGGTTGAAATATTTGGTCGGATTTCGATTTATGAAAAAAACGGCACATATCAGCTTTATGTCAATCAAATGAAAAGCGCGGGAATAGGTTATCTTTATAAAAAATATACTGAATTAAAGACGAAACTAGAAATAGAGGGGTTGTTTGATCCAGAATATAAAAAGAACATTCAAAAATACCCTGGAAAAATCGCTATAATAACTTCAAAAACTGGAGCTGCCATACATGATGTCATATCTGTTGTAAGAAGACGAAACCCGCTAATAGAGATATTGATTCTTCCGGCTTCTGTACAAGGTGATTATACTGTAGCTGATGTAACTCAAGCCTTTGACAACTTAAAAGACATAAAAAATATAGATACCGTTATTTTAACTAGAGGCGGCGGATCTTATGATGAGCTTTTTAATTTTAACGATGAAGCCATAGCTAGAAAAATTTTCGAATGTAAAATACCGGTTATCAGCGCTATTGGACATGAAATAGATTTTACAATAGCTGATTTTGTTGCAGATTTAAGGGCTCCGACACCTTCGGTAGCGGGGGAATTGGCAACTGAAGATATATTCACTCTTATTGAAGAACAAAAAACAATACTTAATAATATGGAATATGTTATTGAGGGTAATATCAAAATATGGGAAAATTCATTTACTAAATATCAATATGATTATCTGCAATTTCCCGTTATTAAGCAATTGACCGATAATGTTCATGGTTTTGATAATACAATGAATAATATAATTCATTTGATAAATGGCAAATTACTTGATGTCGAACATCGATATCAACTAGTGATGGAAAAGATAAATAGCAATAATCCCCTAAATATGCTTGAAAAAGGGTATAGTAGATTAAGGGATAAAAACGATAATACAATCATCAAGTCAATTGATGATGTTAAAAAAGAGCAAGTGATTTGCAACGAATTAAAGGACGGCCAAGTGTTATCGAAAATCATTGAAATCGAGGTGTCGAAATGAAGGATATCAATTTAGAAAATAATTTAAAGGAACTCGAAAAAATATTCAATAAACTTGAAAACGATAACGTTCCTTTAAATGAATCGTTAAAGTTATTTGAAATGGGTATAAATATTTATAGAGAGAGTATCGAAGAGATTGAAAATGTAAAAAAACAAATTACTATTTTAGTTGATAAAAAAGAGAAAAAAATCGATGTAGGGGAATTGAATGAATAACGATTATAAAAAAACTAAAACTCTTATAGAAAAACATTTGAGCACTTATTTCAATAGTGAAAACAACAAACATGAGAAAAATTTCAATGATATTATAAATTACTCTCTTCTTGCAGGAGGGAAAAGACTAAGACCGGTTTTATTATATAAAACTACTCAGGCTTTGGGTGGAAATCTTGATTTTGCATTGGAACTTGCGTGCGCCTTGGAAATGATACATACATATTCACTTATTCATGATGATTTGCCGGCTATGGACAATGACGATTATAGACGAGGTAATTTGACGTCGCATAAGGTTTATGGAGATGCAATGGCGATTTTGGCAGGCGATGCTCTATTGAACAGGGCATATGAAATTGTTTTAAACACGATAGTGAATAGCAATGGAGATAAGGGTGTAATAAAAGCTTCTGAGTTGATTTCTAAATCTTCAGGATTCAAAGGAATGATAATTGGTCAAGTTGTAGATATAAATACTGAAAACGAAGACATTTCCAGCGACGAACTTAAATATATCATTGATAATAAAACAGGTAAATTATTGGTTGCTTCAATAGTTTCAGCAGGATATTTAAGTGATTTGAGTGATCAAGATATCAAACTTTTAAATAAGGCCGCTTATCATATCGGATTTAGCTTCCAATTGATCGACGATTATTTGGACGTTGCAGGTGATTCAAATATTATAGGAAAATCTATCGGTAAAGATAATATCATTGGTAAGAATACGTATGTAAAGTATAATGGTATTGAACAAACTAAAACCGATGCAATAAATCATTTGATTATTGCCAAGGACAATCTAAAAAAGATTGAAGGATACAATTTAGATTTTCTTTTTGATATCATAGAGTATCTAAAAAACAGAGAAAAGTAGGTAAAAATATGGTCGTAAAGGAAATATTTTTTAATCAATATTTTTATATCGGTTTTATAGCATGGTTGATTGCTCAGCTTAGCAAAGTTGTGACTACATTGGTGATCGAGAAGAAATTAAACATATATCGATTGATTGGATCAGGCGGCATGCCGAGTTCTCATTCTTCTTTTGTTATGGGTTTAACGACTTCTGTAGGATTGGATAAAGGGTGGGACAGCGCAATTTTCGCCACCGCTCTAGTGTTTTCTTTAGTCATAATGTATGATGCCTCAGGAGTTAGAAGAGCTGTTGGAAAACAAGCGATAATTCTAAATACAATGATTGACGATTTATATAAACACAAACATATTGAACAAGATAAATTAAAAGAGCTTATTGGACATACTCCTTATGAAGTTTTTGTCGGAGCGATTTTAGGCATTGTAATTGCAAATTTAATGATGTAATGAATATTTGGTGGTGCAGTATTCTAGTCAACAAATCCAATCCCCAAGGCGGGGCCAAAAATCCGTCAAAGGGCACATCGATGAAGTTCCTGGTTTTGGCTTGTGACGCCCAGTCATGGGCTTTTGCTGGGAGTAAG
>DAOURC010000173.1 GCA_030625285.1 Eubacteriales bacterium | reverse complement strand
CAAATATCATGGGTACAAGAATGATGAATGGTATAGGCGGCTCTGGTGATTTTACTAGAAACGGATATCTAACAATTTTCACAACTGTGTCTACTGCTAAAAATGGAGATATATCTTCTATTGTTCCAATGGTGTCGCATGTGGATCATACTGAACATGATGTTCATGTTGTAGTGACTGAACAAGGGATTGCTGATTTAAGAGGATTGGCTCCAAAAGAAAGATCTAGAAAAATAATTGAAAATTGTGCTCATCCAGATTATAAAGAACTATTGTTGGATTATGTTGATAGAGCTGAAGAAGGTAAATATAAACATACGCCACATATAATTGATGAAGCGTTATCGTTCCATGAAAGGTTTATTGGAACAGGGAGTATGAAAAAAGAGAAAAAAGGCTTATTGAAACGAGTATTATAAAAAAATCATAAAAAATTTGAATGAAGCGGTTAGATTGAGTGTGATTTCAGCAAAAAATATGGGTATATGTTTTTTGTGGTAATCGGCCGCTTCTATAATTTTTTTTGTACAGATATTGATACAATCGATGATTATAAAAATGCAGAAAAAATGAAAAAGATGTCGGAAAGAGTCTGAAAGTGTTGTAAATGCTATATTTTTTCAAAGAATATTTGTATACAAGTATATTTTAGCAAAAATTATATACTTTAAAATAAATTGTGTTATATTATAGAAGGTATAAGATAAACATTTCAAGGAGGAAGTTAAATGTTTGAAAAAGATAAGCTATCCAATATTGAGAATAGTTTAGATGAGTACGAAAAGGTAACTAGTAAGTTGTTGGAAAAAAGACCAGAGAGAAGAGAAGAATTTATGTCTGGTTCTGGGGATTCAATTAAAAATTTATACACACCACTAGATATAGAAAACATTGATTATTCTGAATCGTTAGGAATGCCGGGAAGTTATCCATATACACGTGGAGTTCAACCAAATATGTATAGAGGAAAACTCTGGACAATGAGAATGTATGCTGGTTTTGCTACAGCGGAAGAATCAAACAAGAGATATAAATATTTAGTAGAACAAGGGTCAGGCGGTTTGTCGGTAGCGTTTGATTTACCTACTCAGATTGGATATGATTCTGATCATTCTTTAGCAGAAGGAGAAGTAGGAAAAGTTGGGGTTGCGATTGATTCACTTAAAGATATGGAGATTCTATTTGATGGAATACCTCTAGATAAAGTAAGTACATCAATGACAATCAACGCACCAGCTGGAGTCCTTTTAGCGATGTATATTGCAGTTGCTGAAAAACAAGGAGTAAGCGCTGATAAATTAAGAGGAACAATACAAAATGATATTTTGAAAGAATATATAGCAAGGGGAACATATATTTTCCCAACTGAACCATCAATGCGTTTAATTACGGATATCTTTGAATATTGTTCAAAGGAAGTACCAAAATGGAATACAATCAGTATTTCAGGTTATCATATCAGAGAAGCGGGATCTACAGCATCACAAGAAGTTGGATTTACATTGGCGGATGGTATCGCATATGTAGAAGCAGCGATAAAAGCGGGATTGGATGTTGATGATTTTGCACCTAGATTATCATTCTTCTTTAATGCACATAATGATTTATTAGAAGAAATATCAAAATATAGAGCGGCAAGACGACTTTGGTCAAAGATTATGAAAGATCGTTTTGGAGCTAAGAATCCAAAATCCATGTCACTTAAATTCCATACACAAACAGGTGGATCTACGTTGACAGCACAACAGCCTGATAACAACATTGTAAGAGTTGCAATTCAGACTTTAGCAGCTGTTTTAGGTGGAACACAGTCATTGCACACTAATTCTAGAGATGAAGCGTTGGCTTTACCGTCTGTAGATTCAGTTAGAATTGCATTAAGAACTCAGCAGATTGTTGCGCATGAAAGTGGAGTTACAAATACAGTAGATCCATTAGCAGGTTCTTTCTTTATAGAAGCGATGACAGATAAAATTGAAGAAGAAGCAGTAAAATACATTCAAAAAATTGATGATTTAGGTGGAGCGCCTAAAGCGATAGATGATGGGTATATCCAGCGTGAAATTATGGACGCGGCATATAAGTATCAAAAAGAGATTGAATCAAACGATAGAATTATTGTCGGTATGAATCAGTTCCAAATTGAAGAAGAAAGACCAACTGGGTTATTAAAAGTTGATTTATCTGTTGGAGAAAAACAAAAAGAAAAATTAGTCGTGCTTAGAAACGATAGAGATAATGAAGCCGTAGAAAAATCTTTAGTGGCACTTAAAAAAGCATGTGAAGGCAGCGAAAATGTAATGCCGTATATTTTAGAGTCAGTAAAAACTTATGCTACACTTGGAGAAATCACTCAAATTATGAGAGATGTCTTTGGCGAATATCAGCAAAGTGTGATAATTTAAGGAGGAAATAAAGTGGATAGACCAATTAGAGTTTTAGTTTCTAAACCAGGCCTAGATGGGCATGATCGAGGAGCGAAAGTTATTGCAAGAGCTTTAAGAGATGCGGGAATGGAAGTAATATATACTGGTTTAAGACAAACTCCAGAACAAATTGTTAATGCTGCAATTCAAGAGGATGTCGATGTAGTAGCTACGAGTATATTATCTGGAGCACACGGAACATTGCTTCCTAAAATTGCAGAACTATTAAGAGAACAAGGAGCAGACGATATATTGTTTATCGGTGGAGGAGTAATCCCTGATGAAGATATTCCAGCATTGATTGAAAGTGGAGTTAAAGCTATTTTCACACCTGGAACACCAACATCAGAAACTGTTGAATTTATTGTTGAGAATGTTAGAAAATAGGTGAGTAAATGGATTTGCTGCAGGAGTTAAAAAAAGGAAATAAAAGAGCAGCCGCAAAATTAATCACTATGATTGAAAATAGAACAGAAGGTTATCAAGATGTGCTTAAGGAAATCCATAAATCATCTGGGAAGGCCTATGTTATTGGAATAACGGGTCCGCCTGGAGCTGGAAAAAGCACTTTAACAGATAAACTTGTAAAAGAAATAA
>DAOURC010000157.1 GCA_030625285.1 Eubacteriales bacterium | reverse complement strand
TTATTTGCAAAATCAATTCTAGATGGGGTTATTTCAATAGTGTTTGCATCGAGTCTGGGTATTGGGGTTATGCTATCTGCTGGAAGTGTTTTTATATACCAAGGGATTATAACGATTTCAGCATCATTGATGAAGGATGTTCTAACTGAAATTGCAATTACAGATATTTCGGCAGTTGGTGGATTGTTGATAGTATCTCTCGGCATAAATATGATTTTTGGAAACAAAGTAAAAACTGCAAATTTACTTCCGGCAGTAGTAATACCGGGAATTTATTATGCTGTATTTAATTTGTTCATTTAGGAGATGATTTTATGATATATTTCGACAATAGTGCAACTACAATGCCTAAAAAAGAAGTTCAAGATTACGTCGGCAACTTAGCGATGGAAATCTACGGGAATCCATCATCGTTGCATCATCTAGGGATTGAATCTGAAAAAAAAATAAATGAAGCAAAAAGAGAAATTTCAACTGCAATCAAAAGTGATTATAAAGAGATATACTTCACTTCAGGTGGTACTGAATCCAACAACCTTGCAATTATTGGAATTGCAACTAGGAATAAGAATAAAGGCAACCATTTGATTACAACAGCCTTTGAACATTCTTCTGTTTTGAATGCTTTTAAATACCTTGAGACTCAGGGTTTTGATGTTACTTATATTAAGCCTGACGGGAATGGGATTGTCGATTCCGAGAGCATTGATGGGGCGATAAAAGATAGTACTATTTTAGTAAGTGTCATGCATGTGAATAATGAGCTAGGAACCATACAAGACATTGAAAAAATCGGACAAATCATAAAAAAGCATAACGGAATCTATTTCCATGTCGATGCTGTTCAGTCTTTTGGCAAATTAAGAATCGATGTGAATAAATATAAAATTGATCTTCTATCCATAAGTGCACATAAGATACATGGTTATAAAGGCGCAGGAGCCATCTACATAAAAAAGAACACTCTCATCAATCCTATGTTTTATGGAGGTCAGCAGGAAAGTGGAATAAGACCTGGAACAGAAAATTTACTGGGGATTATGTCCTTTTTCAAGGCGAGTGAAATTACCAGGATTCATAAAGAAGAATATAATGATCATGTCGGCAAGATTAAAAAGATAATGATAGATGGATTAGAATCTATAAAGGGTGTAAAATTCAATGGACTGGACAAAAGCTCTCCTTATATTTTAAATGTTTCATTTGAAGGTTTAAGAGGAGAAGTGCTGCTTCATACATTTGAACAAAAGGGGCTCTATGTTTCTACAGGATCAGCATGTAATTCAAAGAAAAAAACTTATTCTCATGTTCTAGATGCCATAGGACTTGACGAAAAGTTCTTAGACGGAGCACTCAGATTTAGTTTTTCATCTTTGAATACTGAAGACGAAGCTGTCGAGGCGGTAAAAATAGTTAATGAAAGTATTGAATTCTTAAATAGAATTATGAAAAGAGGTTAGTCATGTTAGAAAAAGTAATAATAGTTAAATACGGTGAAATAGGGTTAAAAGGAAAAAACAGGTATTATTTCGAGAATATATTAGTTGGAAACATAAAAAAAAGATTGAAAGATTATGATATTAAAGTATTTAAGACTCACGGAAGAATATATGTTGAAAATGTGGATGAACATATTGAAGAGATAACGACGCTTCTTAAGGAAATCTTTGGCATTGTTGCGATAAGCATAGGGGTCAAGGTGCCGCTAGATATGAAAATCGCTTCAGAAACGGCTATAGATTTAATGAAAGAAGTCATAAATGATGAAGAAATCTCTTTCAAAGTGGAAACGAGAAGAAGTAATAAGGGGTTTGCATATAAATCACCTGAGATATCACAAATAATAGGTGGAGATATATTCGAAAGTTCCGAGCGGTTGAAAGTGGATGTTCACAACCCTGAAATTACTGTCAATATCGAGGTTAGGGAGAGTATTTATATTTATGTAGTTTCTATACCATGTATTGGAGGAATGCCTTACAGGACAGCTTCAAAGGCTGTATTGCTCCTATCTGGTGGAATAGATTCTCCAGTTGCAGGTTATTTGATGGCTAGGCGCGGTGTTGAAATCGAAGCGGTTCATTTTCATAGTTTCCCTTTCACTTCTGAAAGAGCAAAAGAAAAGGTAATTGAACTTGCGAGAAAGTTAGGAAAATATACAGATAAAGTTAGAATTCACAGTATAAATCTGTTGGAAATTCAGACAGCGACCAATGAAAAATGTCCTTTGCCGCAATCTACAATTCTCTCAAGACGATTTATGATGAGATTGGCAGAGAAGGTAGCTAAAGAAGTCGGAGCGAAATCGCTGATAACTGGAGAGAGTATAGGGCAGGTGGCATCTCAGACGATGGAGAGTTTGGCAGTTACTAACGCAACAGTCGATATGCCGATATTCAGACCGCTTATAGCTATGGATAAAATTGATATTATCAAGATAGCCAAGGAAATAGATACTTATGAGACTTCAATTTTACCGTTTGAAGATTGTTGTACTATATTTTTACCGGATAAGGTTGTAACAAGACCTAAACTTGAAGTAATAGAAGCATCAGAAGAATTAGTGGATGTAGATGAATTGGTTGAGAAAGCATATGAAACTAGAGAAATAATCAATGTGAAATTTAGAGATTAGTTTATATAATGAATGAAAGCTTGAATCGATTTTGATTCAAGCTTTCATTTTTTTAAAAGAGAAGATTCTTTTTCAAATAATGTAGATAGTGTGATAGAATATGTAAGTATGTTAAAATGATAACGTTGATAGGAGGCGTAATTTTGAAAAACAATCGGAAAGGTTGGATTGTCGTACTTGCGGGTACAGGCATTAACTTGGCGTTCGGTGTGCTCTATGCATGGAGTATATTCGGTGCCGCTTTACAGGAAGCACCTTATAGTTGGACTGCAAAACAAGCAGCAATGCCATATACTGTGGCAATTATAATGTTTGCATTGGTCATGATTCCGGCTGGTCGCTTACAAGATAAAATCGGTCCTAGATGGGTTGCGACCATCGGTGGAGCTTTAATTGGAATCGGCTGTATTTTAGCAGGAACGTTTACAAATTTCTTTGGACTAGTTTTCTCATTTGGTATTTTAGCGGGTTCTGGAATTGGATTAGGATATGCTTCTACTACTCCAGCAGCTGTAAAATGGTTTCCTCCTGAGAAAAAAGGTTTGATCACGGGAATAGTTGTAGGTGGATTTGGGCTGGCAAGTATTTATATTGCACCTTTATCGAAGTATTTGCTTCATGAATATGGAATTTTTTCATCTTTTAGAATTTTAGGAATTTTATTTTTATTAATAACGTTACCACTTTCACAATTGATAAGAAATCCAGAATCATCTGCAGTCAACAAAACA
>DAOURC010000094.1 GCA_030625285.1 Eubacteriales bacterium | reverse complement strand
ATCTTCTGCCCTTAGGTGTTTTTCATCATCTAAAAAGCATTTTATTATTTCTCTTCTTGAAAACGTCAGTTTATAATCTTTTTCTTTTAAAACCTTCTCAATTTCACTTAACCTATCCATTATATCCCACCTATCTATTCATGATTCTCTTCACACTCACCTTTATGTTCGTGTCTATCACAAACTTCATCTGATGAAGTTAATTCTCCCTTAGCAAATATATTTATGGCATCTAAAATTTCACCGTGAATTCCAACAACGACATCAATGCCATTTCTTTTAAATAATTCCTGAGCTGTAGAACCCATCCCTCCAGAAATAATTACTTTCACACCTAATTCTGAAAGAAAAATCGGAAGATATCCTGGACGGTGACCCGGATTATCTACATATTTAAAATCCCCCGCCAATCCATTCTCCAAACGAAAAAGTTCAAAACCACTACAATGACCAAAATGTTCAGAAACTTTATTTCCCTCTTTTGCAATCGCAACAATCATTGAATTATACCCCCATTTCAATTTTTAATAAATCCCACATTTTTTTTATTTCATTACCAGCTATAGATTCATTATACATTACTAAAGGCTTAGACTCAAAGTTAGATTTGTTTACTACTGAATCATACGGTATTTTTCCAATCACTTTAATGCCTTCCTCGTTACAATATTCTTCAATTTTCTCAGACATTTCATAATTCAAGTCATATTTATTAATCGCTACAAAACTTTTCACTCTAAAATGCTTTGTCAATTCATACGCTCTGATAAAATCTTCAAAACCTGATTGAGTCGGTTCAGTCACTAAAAGGCCATACTCCACTCCAGTTATAGAAGACATAACAGGACACCCTATTCCTGGTGAACCGTCAATAATAATCAATTTGTTTTTTTCTTTATTTAATTCCAAAGAAACTTTTCTTATTTCACTGATAAGCTTTCCAGATCCGTCTGCTCCTGGATATAATGAAGCTCTAGATAGATAACTGTCATCTTCAAGAACTGTTAGAATCTTCTTGCCAGAATCTTCTTCTTCTAAAGTAATGGCATCCGCAGGACAAACAACTCTACAAGCATTACAGCCTTCACATCTGAGTTCATTGACTTCATAATAAGATTCTCTTTTGTCAATTGCATCAAATCTGCACACATCAGAACACAAACCACAATTGATGCATTTATTTGGATCGATGATCGCCTTTTTAGAACCTGTAAAAGCTTGTTCTTCAATATCCTTGCCATTAAACATCAAATGTAGATTCGAAGCATCTACATCGCAATCCACTTTTATCGATGATGGGTCTGCAAGATAAGCAAAGCAGGATACAATAGTCGTCTTCCCAGTACCGCCTTTACCACTAAGAATTACTAATTGCATGATTTCCCTCCTTCACAACATCTAAAACTGAAATCTTTATCATTTCAAACATTTCTCTTATTTCATCATTTTCTATTAACAATCTACCTTCAGAATACATTTTCGCAGCTTCCTTGCTGAAAGGTATTTTCCCAATTATATCAACATTCTCTTCTTTAGCAAAACCTTCGATAAGATGATCGTATTCATTAGCTCTGTTGATTACTATTCCCAAAGGTATATTGAGTTCTCTAACTAGTTCTACAGCAAGCTTCAAATCATGCAATCCAAACTTAGACGGCTCTGTCACCATCAATGCATAATCCGCTCCATCTAAAGCCTTGACTACATTACACGATGTTCCTGGAGAACAATCTACAATGAAATCTTCATCTTTTGGCAAAGATTTTTTTATATCGGTTATAATTGGTCCTGCCATAGGCTCATTTAAAAGCATTTTTCCACTATAGAATTTTGCTTTATCGAAAGTCCCAATCGACATATCTCCAATTTTTCGATCATATTCTGTTATAGCGCCAACTGGACACGCAAGTGTACATGCTCCACATCCATGACACAAATCTTCAAAAACCAATATTTTCTTTCCAGTATTTACTAAAGCATTGAACTGGCAAGTGTTTACACAAGTTCCACAAAGCGTGCATTTTTCACTATCTATTTTAGGAGTTGGTATTACAACGTCCTTTACAGATTCAATTTGAGGTTTGAGGAAGATGTGTCCGTTGGGTTCTTCAACGTCTAAATCTACATAATTAATATTCATCATGTATGCTAAATTTGTAGAAACAGTTGTTTTTCCTGTTCCGCCTTTTCCGCTTAAAACTGCAATTTTCACTATCTTCTACCTCTTAGTTTTTGTTCAGCACCTGCATTAGTAAGCTCTACTAATTTATTGTTTTTGAAAGCTTCAATAATTTCTTCAACCGTTCCTTCAAAATTTTTATAACCTTTCAAACCAGCATCTTGAATAATCATAAATGATTTTGGACCAAGACTACCAGTAATAACACAATCTACTCCTTGTTCAAGAACAAACTGTGATGCTTTCACTCCTGCACCAGAATTCTCAAGTTTTCCTTGATTTTCAACTGATGAGTACTCATTTGTTTGATCATCATAAATTACGTAATAAGCTGCACGACCAAATCTTTGATCTACAAGCGATTCCTTGTTGTCACCTTGTGCCGATAAAAGTATTCTCATTATTTTAATCCTCCAATAATTTCAACTATTTTATTTCCAAATATTTCTCCAAATTCTTCGTTTTCAGCAGTATATTCTTCAATTTTTCCATCATCACTCAATTTAGAGAGAACTGGATCAATTGGTAATTTTCCTAGTAATTCAAGTCCCATTTCCTCAGCTACACCCTTAACTTTACCTTCTCCAAAGATATTATATTTTATACCATTGTCAGGACATTTAAAGTAAGACATGTTTTCAACTAAACCTAAAACTGGAACCTTCATTGTATTTGACATATTTACAGATTTTTTCACAATCAATCTTACTAAGTCTTGAGGTGACGAAACAACTATAATTCCGTTTAACGGTATTGATTGCATTATAGTTAATGGAACATCACCAGTTCCTGGAGGTAGATCTATTAATAAGTAGTCTAATTCTCCCCACTGCACTTCTGTAAAGAATTGCTTGATAGTCTGCGTGATCAATGGTGCTCTCCATATAACTGGAGCTTCAGTATCTTCTAATAATAAGTTAATAGAAATAACCTTGATTCCTTTTAAAGGAGATTCCATCGGTTTAATTCCCATTTCTGAATACGTGCTTTTTTTGCCGTCTAATCCAAAAATTTTCGGAATACTTGGACCGGTAATGTCTGCATCCAAGATACCTACATTATATCCATTGTCTCTTAGTGCAACAGCAGTTAACGCAGTAACAGATGATTTTCCTACTCCACCTTTACCACTCATAATTGCAACAACTTTATTGATTTTCGAATGTTTATTTGGTTTTTCCTTAGCTAATACATTTTTAGTTGGTAATTCAAAAGCCATTTTTAATTCCTCCTTATTGGCATATGCTATTTATATTATATTTTATTTTTATTATTTGTCAACATCCTTTTAATATGTTTCTAGCTTTCAAAGAAAAAACGACTATTTTAGTCGTTTTTTTGCTTACAAATCATAATACATCTCGAATTCTTTAAATGTAGGATACCTCATCACTTTGTAATGCTGTTTGATAAGAGAATCAATCTGGTCTTTAATAATATTCATTGAAAAAGCATCTCCTTTAAGAAGAAACTCATAGTCTGATTTTAAAGCCTCTACTACTTCTATTAAATTATGTGGCAATGCTTGTATCTTTTCTCTTTCTACATCAGCCATCTCAAAAATATTCTCATCAATCGGTCCAAATCCATTTTCCGTTGGGTCAATTTCGTTTTCTATGCCATCGAGCGCAGCTAGTACTATCGCTGAATATCCTAGATACGGATTGCTGGTAGCATCGGGAGAGCGAAACTCGAACCTCTTATCCAAAGGATTGTTTGCATAACCCGGAATTCTGATAATTGCACTTCTATTAGCGTTCCCATAGCAAAGATTCACTGGCGCCTCATATCCAGGGACCAGCCTTTTAAACGAATTAGTGCTCGGATTGGTAAAAGCCATAATAGCTGGAGCGTGCTTCAATATTCCACCTATTGCAAATAAAGCTGTTCGACTTAGTCCCGAATATCCATCTTCATCGTAAAAGACAGGCTTTCCTTCTTTATGAAGATTTATATGAACATGCATGCCGTTGCCCGCTTCACCGTAAAACGGCTTCGGCATAAAAGTAACTGTTTTGTTATTCCTAATGGCTTCGTTCTTGACAATGTACTTAATTTTCATTGTATTATCAGAAACTTTAAGAAGTGAATCAAAGTCTATCTCTATTTCCATCTGGCCCGCTCCACCGACTTCAGGATGATGATATTTAACGTTGATATTGTTTTCTTCTAAAAGCGATACAATCTTATTGCGTAAATTGTAATTTATATCATAAGG
>DAOURC010000074.1 GCA_030625285.1 Eubacteriales bacterium | reverse complement strand
TCTGCTCTTTTCTTGTTTACTCTTGCTATAAGTTCATAATATTTAACTGGATCGATATACAATAACGATAAATCTTCCAATTCCCATTTGATTTTACTGATTCCCAATCTATGTGCGATCGGCGCATAAATTTCAAGAGTTTCCTCAGCCTTCTCTTTTTTCTTTTCTTCGGACATATATTTCAATGTCCTCATATTATGTAATCTATCCGACAATTTTATCAAAATCACGCGTATATCTTTAGCCATGGCTAAAAACATTTTTCTTAAATTTTCAACTTGCTGTTCTTCTTTTGAATCAAAATTAATTTGCCCAAGTTTTGAAACTCCGTCAACAATGTCAGCAATTGATTTGCCGAACATCTTTTCAATATCGTCATATGAATATTCAGTGTCTTCTATGACATCATGAAGCAAGCCCGATATTATTGAAACTTCATCTAAGCCGAGTTCAGCAATGATAAGCGATACCTCGACTGGATGAATAAAATACCGTTCTCCAGATTTTCTAAATTGACCTTTATGTGCTTCTTCAGAAATTTCATAAGCTTTAATAATATTGGAAAGGTCGTAATTAGGATTAAATTTTAATAATTGATCAATATATGATTCGATGTTCATAGTAGCACCTTCTAAATAAATATATACATACCATTATAATATAAATACTGAATAAAACAAATATATAATACTTTCAAATAAAACAAAACCTTCTATAACAAGTACAGAAGGTTTATCATTAGTATTGGATTAAACTTTCAACTCGATAACCCTTTAATAAATCTCTACCTTTAAGGAAATCCAGTTCAATTAAAAATTCAAGACCCACAACTTCCCCTCCAAGTTTTTCGACCATTTCTACGATGGCACCAACAGTTCCACCTGTTGCCAATAGATCATCGACTATAAGAACCTTGTCTCCAGGTTTTATCGCATCGTTATGAACCTCTAGAATGTCAGTTCCATATTCAAGTTCATATTCATATGTTAAAGTATCAAATGGCAACTTTCCTTTTTTTCTAATAGGCACAAATGGTTTTTTCATTTGAAACGACATCGGCGCTCCTATTAAAAATCCTCTGGCTTCAGGTGCGACGATTACATCGAATTCCAAACTGCCTACCATTTTGATCATTTCATTGATGCTAAAATTAAACGCTTCCCCATCAGATAATAAAGTTGTGATATCTTTAAAACTGATTCCCTCTACTGGAAAGTCTTCAATAACCCTGATTTTTTCCTTAATATCCATTTACATCCTCCATAATTTTAATAGTATTTCTATATGTTTGAGAATCATTTAAACTCATCTTTGTTTTTTGATTATGATCCTTTATTTTTATCTCGGCAAATTCGCTATTTTCAGTAAATACTGCAAATCCCAAATCATTAAAAATTTTTCCGCTTATAAACATCATCATTTTATTATCCACTGCATCACCAGTGACATCTTCTTTTTTTATCAATAAAACTTTTTCCTTTGATAATAATTTATAAAATTTTACTAGATACTCTCTGTTAGGAAAACTCTCGACAATCTCGCTTTTAAAGCCGTTGTTTTTTTTGTTTTTATGATAATTAAAAATCTTGTAGATTAAATCATTTTCTTTTTTTTGTAATTTATCATTTAATTTTATGTCTTTTATATATATATTGATGTATTCTACACCCAAATAAACATTCTTGTCTAATGTGCATATAAGATCAACTTCATCATTCTTTTTTATCTGGTCGCCTTTTGACGCTAAATTGAATCCAATGGCACCTACAACCCGATTGTCAACGTGCAAATTCAATTTCAAATGAGTTTTTTCTTTACCTACAAGTTTGTAGTTTTCAACATACGCCTTTTTTATTATAAAAAGAGGCTTACTGTTGCCTATACCAAATGGAGACAAACATTCGATTTGTTTTAGAAATTCTCTATTGATTAATTTGGAATCTATCTGGCTGATATACTTCAATTTCACCTGTTGATCTTCTTCGGTTAAATGAATATTTGCATATTGAAGTATCTCGTTTTTAAATTCGTCGTATTTGTCTATTTCGAGACTAAGTCCTGCAGCATATTTATGTCCGCCAAATTGCATAAAGTGTCTCTGCGTAGATTCTAGAGCTTTAAGCAGGTTGAATTGACCCACACTTCTACCCGACCCTTTTAATATATCATTCCTTTGTGTAAATACAATAGTAGGTTTTCTATAAATTTCAACTAATTTGGAAGCTACGATGCCTATTACTCCGTCATTCCAGTTTTCACCTTTTACAAGTATGAAGTTATCATCTTCATTTACCTGTTTTATCGCCTCTTCTAAAATACCTGATTCTATAGTTTTTCTTTCTTCATTGAGTATACACAATTCTTTTGCTATTTTTTCGGCATCATCGCAATTGTCAGTAGTAAATAACTCAATCGCCTTCATCGCTGTACCGAGTCTACCTGAAGCGTTTATCTTCGGCGCGATATTGAATGCGATTTTAGATGACGTTATCTCGTCTAATTCTAGCTTTGATTGTTTGACTAATTCTTTTAACCCTATATTATCGAGGTCTTTAAAACTCTCTAATCCCACCTTGACTATCTGTCTATTGATTTCTGTAAGCGGCATCAAATCCGCAACAGTGCCAATTGCAGTAAAAATAAGAAAATCCGTATCTAAAGGAATTTTAGTGATTTTCTCCATTTCCAAAAGCAGTCTATAAACAACTCCGACACCTGCGTAATCGTGAAAAGCATTTTCATCTAATTTGGGATTAACTAAAACAGCATCGGGAATTTCAGATTTTGGTTCATGATGATCCGTGATAACAACTTCCTTTTGCTTGCTTTTTAAGTACTCTACTTCTTTAACAGATGTAATTCCACAATCCACTGAAATCAATAGATAAAATTCATCTATTATCGTATCAAGCGCATCTATGCTTAATCCATATCCATCCGAGTGTCTATTTGGTACAAAATAATTTATGTCGGCTCCAAGTTTTTTTAAATACTTATAGAGAATCACCGTGCTGGTTATTCCATCCACATCATAATCTCCGTAGATCATGATCCTTTTTTTGTTCTTGATGTTTTCCATTATTACTTCTGAAGCTTCTTTTATACCACTGAAAATTTCAATTTCTGCGATATCGTCGTATGTAGGATAAAGAAATTTCAGCGCACTGTTTTTAGTGATTATATCTTTGCCCACAAGATAATCACTTATAGGCAAAACTAGGCCCAATTCCTGGGCCAGTTTTTTTGATAAATCACAATCAATTTTGTTTTCAATCCAAAGATTTTTTTGAAGATCCATTAAATCACCGTTTCGTTATTTTCAGGAACAATTTCATCCTCTTCTACAACTTGTTCATTTGCATCTTCTAATTGACTTTGACAATTAGTCAGTTGATTCTCTAGTTCTTTAATCTGTTTTAACAAACTCTTGTTTTTCATTATAGATTTCGCTTTTGAAACCAAATTAAGTAAGAATACAACTACAGCTCCAAAAACTGCGGATATAAGTATAACTACAGCTTGTGATAATTCAAATGATTCAAAAATCAAACTAATAGTTACTGGTGAAGCATTTGCTAATGCAAAAACTGAAATGATTACTGCAAAAATCATCGAAAATATAAATGTAATTTGCATAAATCTCACCTACGCTTTCTTAAAATTTGTTTTATGTGTCTTGGTTTTTATATATGCCCATAATGGACTTGCTATAAAGATCGACGAATACGTACCGACAATGATTCCGGCCATAAGAGGGAATGCGAATTCTTTAATCGCATCTACTCCTAAAACGTATAGACTGCCGATAACCAACAATGTAGTAAATGAAGTGTTGATACTTCTAGTTATTGTTTGGTTAAGACTTGTATTTGCAATCTCTGTGAAACTGCTCTTTCTCATCTTCTTGACGTTCTCTCTAACTCTATCGAATACAACTATCGTATCGTTGATGGAATAACCGACTATCGTCAGTACTGCAGCGATAAATGACGAATTCATCGGAATTTTGAAAATCGAATAGACAGCCAATAAAATCAACACATCATGAATCAATGCAATAATTGCAGTAACACCATATATTATTTCAAATCTAAGTGTTATATATAGAAGCATACCTACAGCAGCGATCAACAATGAAGATAACGCTTTGCCTTGTATTTCACGTCCTATATTGGGACCGAATTGTTCAGCTTCCAAGAAATCTCCGCTCGTTAGATTGAAATCTTTTTTTATCGTTTCAAATATTTCCATTCTCTCTGAATTATCAAGAGATAATTTCGTCTTGATTATAATTTCGGTTTTATCAAATCCAGCATGGATGATGTTAGCATCTAGATTATAATCTTTGATCGATTCTTGAATTTGAGATACTTCATAAGTTTCATTCATATTTATATGTATCATAGTGCCGCCTGTAAAATCAATTCCTAGATTGACGCCACTTGTTAATGCAACGATTAGTCCGATTGCGATGATAGCTAATGAAATCAGACTCCATATTTTTAAATTCTCAGCAAATTTCATCTTCATCACCCCTTTACTCCAAATAATTTTTTATTATTGAACATCTTGATCAATGCAATGTTTTTAAGCAATAACCTTGTAACAACTACTGCAGTGAACATACTTGCTCCTATACCTATCATCAAGGTAACAGCAAATCCTTGGATTGGACCTTCTCCAAAATAGAAAAGTACAATTGCAGCAATGAACGTTGTAACATTTGAGTCTGTTATTGTTCTAAATGCTCTTTTGAACCCTGCATCGATAGCAGCTCTTATAGTCTTGCCAACTCTGAGTTCTTCTTTGATTCTCTCATAAATGATAACGTTTGCATCAACCGCCATACCGATCGACAGTACTAGACCTGCCATT